>JBCCKZ010000546.1:0-4497 GCA_039027135.1 Planctomycetota bacterium | reverse complement strand
GTGTCCTCGAAGCGGGGGTTGCGCGAGGCGAGACGCTTCATGTGGATGGTTATTTTCAGTATGGTTTCGAAGATGGCTCGAGTGGAACAGACCCACCGCCGGCTGGTGATGACACGATCACCATTTTCGCGGCGGGGAATGAGAATGATGAGACGATGCAGTTGCTGCTTGCCGGGGAAGTGGTTGCAACTTTTGAAAACATCGGAGGAAACGCCTACGGTGGTCAGTTCCAGGCCTACCGGTACACGTCAAACGAGGCGATTGCCATTGAAAATGTCCGAATCGCTTTCACGAACGATCTCTATCTTGACAACGGTCGTGTCGATCGAAACCTAAGAATTGATCGTGTGGAGATCGGAAGCCAGGTCTATCAAACCGAGGCACCGGATACCTTTGGAACGGGGACCTTCACGGGGATAGGGTTCGAGCCCGGCTTCAACGAGTCAGAGTTTTTGCATGGGGATGGCTATTTCCAGTTCAAGGCAGAATCTAATCTCGGCGATGGCGGGACGATCTCTTTGTTGACCAGCAATGCGACTGTAGATGAGGGCGGAATTGCTGAGCTAACGATTGTTCGTGAAAACGGAAGCCGTGGATTCGCGACGGTCGACTACGCGACGATCGCAGGATCGGCCAGCAACAACGATGACTTTGTGGGGGCTACAGGAACGATTCAGTTCGCTGATGGCGAGACACGTAAAGTCATCGAGATTGCAACACTTGATGACAGCTTGGTCGAAGGGAACGAACAATTCAATGTTACCATCGACAACGTCAATGGTGCGGACCTGCTCGTTCCTCGAACAGCAACCGTTACGATCTTGGACAACGAGATTGAACTACCTGACTACGTTGATTTTGCGTCCGTCACGGGACTGACGTTCAATGACGATGCGAGTCAATTGGGCCAATCAATTCAGCTGACTCCAAACTCACGAACGCGCGAGGGATCCGTTTTCTATGACCAGGCGATTTCGCTAGCCGAGGATGGCTCGTTCCGTAGTGCTTTCGAGCTCGAAATCGACGGGGGCGTAGGTGGTGCGGATGGGATGACATTCACCATTCAAAACGACCCTCGAGGAGCTGCGGCTTTGGGTAGCAGTGGTGGTGGTCTTGGGTATACAGGAATTGCCAATAGCGTAGCTGTCCAGTTTGATACCTATCGCAACCAAGCTTACGACCCCAACAATAACCATGTTTCAATCGGTGTGGGGACAGTTGAGTCTTCGCAGGCATTTCGTGTGCCGGACTTCGATTTGAACTCTGGAGATCCTTTTTACGCGTGGGTTGAATACAACGGGAACAGCGATGTACTTGCGGTCTACGTCAGCCGAGATAGTGCCAAGCCTCAAGCGGCGTTCTTGAAAACGACTATCGATCTCGAGTCTGTTGTGGGCGACCAAGCCTATTTTGGTTTTACAGCTGCAACGGGAGGCCAAACCAATCTTCACAAAGTCAACTCATGGACACTTGATACGCAGGACCCTCCGCTTGATCCGCCAGTGAGCCAGCCGATTGGCGGTGACCCAACGGCTGTCGATATTGTGACCGGATTGACAAGGCCAACCGCGATCGATTGGTTGCCCAGTGGTTCAGCATTGATCGCCCAGCAGGATGGCGTTGTTCGGTTGGCGAGCAACGGGACGCTCGCAAACGTCCCCTTCATCGATATCTCGGACCAGGTCAACGGTACGCGAGATCGTGGCCTTCTTGATATTGCCATTCATCCTGACTTTGAGAACAACCCCTATGTCTATTTGTTGTTCACCTACGATCCACCGGAAGTTTTCGATCAGGCAACGGGAACGCTTGCTGGGCCTGATGGAAAAGGGAATCGTGCCGGACGTCTTGTGAGGGTAACCGCTGACGCTACAAATGGCTTTGCAACAGCGGTGGAGGGATCCGAAGTGGTGATGCTTGGGAAGAACAGCACTTGGGACAACTTCAATGGCTTTGCCAACAGTACGTTTGATTTCACTGAGCCACCGGCAGGTGAGAACGCTGATGGCACATACCTTCAGGACTTTATCAATAGTGATAGTGAGTCCCACACGATTGGTGGACTCGCTTTTGCACCGGATGGCGCGTTATTCGTCTCCATTGGGGACGGTGCCTCCTATAATCGAGTAGACGTCCGTGCAGCTCGTGTGCAAGACATAGATTCGTTGTCGGGAAAAGTGCTTCGTATTGATCCGATCACCGGACAGGGGTTAACTGACAATCCATTCTTCAACGGAGATGCAAACGCAAACCGCAGCAAGGTTTATCAGCTGGGTCTGCGAAACCCATTCCGGATATCAGTCGATCAGGCTACCGGGCAACTTTATGTTGGTGATGTTGGATGGAGCCGCTGGGAAGAAGTCAATGCCGCCGGTGCGGGTGCCAATTTCGGTTGGCCTTTCTACGAGGGGCAGAACAATGGTGTTTCCGCCATTCAGGAACGTTACCTCAATACCCCGGAAGGCCAGGCGTGGCTTCAACGAGGTGAAACGGTCACCGCGGCTGCCTATGCTTTGTCTCACCAAGCTGACGGCATCAACGCAATCGTTGCTGGTGATGTCTATCGCGGTTCTGCCTACGGTGACGAATACCAGGGAAGTGTGTTCTTTAACGACTTGGGGCAAGGAATCGTGCGCCGCGGAACCATTGGTTCGGATGGCTTGCTGCAGGATGTTGAGACGTTCGCGACGGGTGCCAACGTCGTTGTCCAAATGAGCCAGGGACCTGACGGTTTGCTTTACTTCGTTGATCTTGACGATGGCAAGGTTGGACGCTGGGAATTGGTGTAGGACCAATCGTTTGAAACGTCACGACTGATCCGGTCGATGTGACCAGACCGCTTTACGGAATCGAAAAAGGATTCCGGGCCGGTTGGGCAAAGGTTGCCGGGTGCGACCGACGATGACTCCACGTAGCGGCAGCTCCCGTTGTCGCGGTGTCGCTTACTCCAGCGCCGCCACACGCCGATCGACCTGATTCCTCCACGGTATCCCATCGGGTTCGATCATTACCGATTCGACCTCCGATTCGAACGCATGTTCGATCTTTGGGCCGCTCGGACGTGTTGCGGCTCGGCGTGACACCTCCCATTCACCTTCCCATTCCTTGGAGATTACACGATGCGTCGTGCATTCATCCCCGCGATCATGGCCATTGCTCTGGTTGCTTCCTCAACCAACGCTTCTGCGTTCGGTTTGTTGGACAAGCTTTGTGGCAATAGCTGTGACGCTTGTTGTGACATGGCTCCTCCTTGTGAGCCCGTTTGTGGTTGCGAAGTCGTCGAGCCTTGCTGCGACGATCCTTGCGGACACAAGCCTTTCGGTCTTTTGGCAAAACTCTTCAACAAGCACAATCATGGATGCGACAGCTGCTGCGCTCCTGAGCCTGTTTGCGGATGCGAAATGCCTGAGCCTACCTGCTGCGCTCCTGAGCCAGTTTGCGGTTGCGAAATCGCTGAACCAGCTTGCTGCGATCCTTGCGCCCGTCCTTCCTGTGGCGCGAAGATCAAGGGTTTCTTCGGAAAGCTCTTCCACAAGCACCACAACAGCTGCGACAGCTGCTGTGCACCTGAGCCAGTTTGCGGTTGCGAAGTGGCTGAGCCAGCTTGCGGCTGCGAAGCTCCTGCACCCTCATGCGGTTGCGGGTTCTGATCCACCGCGAACTCCGGTTCGCGATCATACAGGGTCGCCGCTCGCGGTGACCGACTGACTTTGAGACCGGGCTCGTCACTTTGGCGAGTCCGGTTTTTTTGCGCGCCGGTACAGCTGCTAAACTAGTGGCAGTGTTGATCCCATCCCGACACCGACCCGGTTCGCATGTTTGTACCGTCGAAATTCCAAGGCTTTGTTTGGTTCTTTGCCTTCGCTGTTCTCTGTGGTTCGCTAGCCAATGGGCGGATTCGCGGCGAGGAAATTTCTTTCAACCGTGATATCAGACCCATTCTGTCGGAAACCTGTTTTCATTGTCACGGTCCCGATGAAGAAGGTCGCCAGGCGGAACTGCGTTTGGATGTTGAGGAGTCCGCAAAAGTTGATTTAGGCGGATATTCTGCGATCGTCCCTGGAGATCCAGATGAGAGCGAGGTTTGGATTCGGATCATAGAAACGGATCCTGATCTGCAGATGCCTCCGCCGGAATCAAATCTCAAGCTTGACTCGAGCCAGAGAGAACTGATCCGACGATGGATTGAATCGGGTGGTGATTACGAGGGGCACTGGGCTTTCACGTCTCCGGTGCGTCCGAATGTCAACGCTGAAGGTGCCGACGCGATTGATGAATTGGTGGAAAGGCAACTGACTTCACGCGAGATGATGCCGGCCAACGAGGCTGACCCACGAACTTTGATTCGGCGTTTGTACTTCGATCTCGTCGGTTTGCCACCGAGTCTAGAAGACGTTCGCAATTTCGAGCGTAAATATAGGCTCGAAGGTGATACGGCTTATGACAACTTGGTGGAGGATCTTTTGAGCTCCCGCCACTTTGGCGAGCACATGGCTG
>JBCCKZ010000545.1:0-4501 GCA_039027135.1 Planctomycetota bacterium | reverse complement strand
GGCCCGCTCCGACTATCACACCCTACACATCTTCCAACTGCTCTGGCTCGCCAATGTCGTGAAAGACCAGGAGCAGAAGAAACTCTTCGCCACCACTGCGCAACGATGGGAACGATATGCGATGGGCCACAGAGCTAGGCACAATTAGTGAGAGTTATCTAATTTCCTGACTTTTTCTGCTTTTTGGGTCTACCACTGTGCGGGGCACTTCTTTTCTCGACTCGCACGCAAATCGGAAGCATCGACACCTTCCCTTTTCCTTGGGTCTCTGCTGGATTTACCCTTCGGAGATGGGTGGCAGCGTTCATCCCCGATACCACTCGCCCAATCACCGTCATTTTCTCGCTCAGCCCAATCATTGGGACGTAGGTAATGGCGAAGTCATGTGTCGCTGAGTGGTCTAAGTAGTTGCCACTCTCATCCGTCGGAAATTTCATCATCACGACCGCACCGTAAAGTGCCGGCCGGTGGTCAGGTCGCGTGTGTTCATCGAGAAGAAAACGGTCGCCATTATCGACGGCACGCCTGCCCTCCTCACCCGCGACGGCAAACAGATCGTCAACCACCTGAAAGAACTCTGCGTCGTCATAGTCACCGTTCTCAACCTTCTGTATGAAGTGTGAGACCGCCGAAGGTGCTTCATTGATGAACAGATCGAGTTCAATTTCGCCTTGAGAGGTGTCGAGCTTCACGCGAGGCAGGTCGTCGCTCTCAGCCTCCTTTTCGCGAACCTTGCCCTCCTTTTCGTAGACCTCACGAAAATCCTCTAGTCCACGATAGAAGTTCGCATCCAGATCGGGCAACGCGTCGATCTTCATGTTCTTGTAGAGTGACTCGGCCAAATCCAAACGACCGGTCGCGATACCAGCGCGCGCCGCGGCAAGATAAACCTGCCCATCCTGGGAGCCGCCCTCAACGAGTGTTGAGGCACCCATCGCCAGCCCCGAATCGTAGAGTGAACGATCCATTCGATGTTTGACCATGTGCATGATCATGTGAGCCACCGCTTCACTCGGCTTCACCGCCGCCAAATCGAGCGCCGTCTTGTAAAGCTCATCCATTGATTTACGAACGGTTTCGCGTTGCTTTTCATACCGACGCAATATCGAAGGCGAGCGTTCGACCTCGTTGACGTAGAGGATGTATGTCGAACGCATCTCGATCATTTCCTCGGCGAGCCTCTCTCGGATCGCCTGGTACCGCTTTGTCGTATCCTCGATGAACTTGTCGAGCTCTTTTTGCTCTCTCTCTGTGAGCGACTCTCGATCGATGATCTCTTCACCCTCGGTAAACAGATCCACTTGACTGGGCCCCTCAGCAGGCGGTTCCTGCCCACGCAAGATTTGGCCGTGACCAACATTTAGCGTCACTGTCAAAAGAAGAACAATTCGGATACTTGAACTCATTGGTGTGTTTCTGATCCGCAAAAAGTGCGTCATGGGAAGAACTGCTACGGTGTGTACGGATGCTGTGACCCTAGGGTTTGGCTTTTCGAGCCAACTTGGCGACTCATGGCGAGAAGCCGCTCGGACGCGTACATTCTCGCAGTTTTAAGAATGAGAAAACCGGAAATTTGCTGGGACATGGCCAAGAAGAAGGCGTCGCGTCGAGGTGGGACCCCTAAACCCAAAACCACCAAAAACGAAGTTGTCCGAATGCGGATCATCGGTGGTTCTTTGGGAGGTCGTATCGTCACTTACCATGGCGATCGCCTCACAAGGCCGATGAAAGACAATGTTCGTGAGAACCTCTTTAACCTCATAGGTCCCAGCATTCGCTCGACGAGGGCGATTGATCTTTTTGCCGGAACCGGAGCATTAGCATTCGAAGCGATCAGCCGCGGCGCGTCCTCAGCCGTTGCCGTTGAACAGAATCGGATGGCCGCGAAATGGATACGCGCGACGGCCGAAGACCTGGACGTCTCGTCAAAAATCGAAATTCAAATGGGCGACGCCTTTGCCATCGCGAACGAAATTCTCCGAACGGAAGAGCAGCCGATACCCCGAGTCGTATTCGTTTGCCCACCCTACGCACTTTGGAAGGAACGAGGGGACGATCTCGCCTCGCTGATCCAACAGGCTTCCCAAAGCTCACCGCCAGGCAGCGTGATCGTTTTGGAGTCCGATAAACAAGATCCTCCACCCGCCGGATTGCCAGCGATTCCTTGGGATGAACGAATCTACGGACGCGTGCGGTTGCAACTTGCTCGGCCAGCCGATCATTGCGGCTTGACATTCTGAGCATGCAATTGGCGTCGCCTCGACGATGAACCAAACGCCCGTACAATCGCTCCTGACCTGAGTTCCCCGTCGAGGGACTGCAAAACTCCCCCAAAAACGCTTGCCATGTGCTCAGCTCCTTCGGACACCTCCAAATCATCTGGAAATAGCTCTCCGCTACGTGCGCCCGAGGGTTCACCGCACTTCCCTTCGCTCGAAAAGGAAGTCCTTGAGTTCTGGCAATCTTCTGATGTCTACGCTCGGTCTCTCGCCGCCCGTGCCGACTCACCCTCATTCGTCTTCTACGAAGGGCCTCCGACGGCCAACGGGATGCCTCACCCCGGGCACTGCTTGACTCGCAGCATCAAGGACGTCTTCCCTCGGTACAAAACCATGAAGGGTTTCCGTTGCGAGCGGAAAGCCGGCTGGGACACGCATGGACTGCCTGTCGAAGTTGAAGTGGGTAAAGAACTCGGCATCCACAGCAAAGAGGAAATTGAGCAGTACGGTATCGAGCCATTCATCCAAAAATGCCAGGCCAGCGTTTGGCGATACATGCAGCAGTGGCAGCAACTCACTCGCCGCTTGGGGTTTTGGGTTGATCTAGACGAAGCTTACGTGACCTACCACCAATCCTACGTGGAATCGGTTTGGTGGAGTCTCAAGACGCTCTTCGAACGAGGGTTGCTCTACAAGGGACATAAGATCGTTTGGTGGTGGGCTCAGGGCGGAACTGCGCTTTCGTCCGGCGAAGTGGGGCAAGGCTACCGCGAGGTCGCCGATCCAAGCATCTATGTGCTGTTCCCCCTCGTGGATACACCGAATCGATCTCTCGTCGTTTGGACAACCACGCCCTGGACGATGCCCAGCAACTTGTATGCAGCCGTCCATCCCGAGAAAGTCCAGTACGTTGTCTGCAAAGAGAACGGCTCGGACCAAGAGTATGTTTTGGCCGCAGCGTTAGTTGAGCCGCTTGCGAAAAAACTCAAGCGAGAACTTGAGGTGGTTGAGAAGATCGACACCTCAGAGTTAGTCGGTGCTCGCTATGTTCCTCCGTTCGATCATTACTATTCCAAACATGGTGACCAGACTGGCAAACTTGCAGCCAGCGATCAGCAAGAGCATCACTATTGGCGAGTGCTATCAGCCGACTTCGTCACGACGGATTCGGGAACTGGCATCGTTCATCTAGCGCCAGCATTCGGTGAAGCCGACTATGACGCCCATCTCGAAGATCGACTCCGATTTGAACCATCCGACGCACCCGAGTTGATGTACGCGGTCGGACCCGATGGAAAGTTCACCGATGATTTCGAGCCTGCTGCGGGCACCTGGGTCAAAGACGCAGATAAACCTATCACGAGGATGCTTAAAGAAGCTGGGCGTCTCCTTCACCACGATCAATATCTGCACGACTATCCGTTTTGCTGGCGTGCCGACCAAGATCCACTTATTCAATACCCCCGCAAATCTTGGTTCATCCGAACGACTGAATTCCGCGACCAGATGCTCGAAAACAATTCGCGCATCGGTTGGCAACCGGAACACATCCGTGACGGCCGCTTCGGAAAGTTCCTTGAATCCAACGTCGATTGGGCCCTATCACGAGAGCGTTTTTGGGGTACGCCGTTGCCAATCTGGGTTTGCGATAAAACGGGCCGAATGGAGGCCATCGGCAGCTACGACGAGTTGCTCGCTAAATCTGGTGTTGAGGGCACTGAGGTTTGGACCAACGCAAAGAAGGATAACCCCGAATTAGTGGACGACTTGCGCGTTCACAAGCCCTACATCGATGCGGTCACCTACGCTTCACCATTTGATCCGCAGGGGCGGATGCAAAGAGTGTCTGAAGTTATCGATTGTTGGTATGACAGCGGTGCAATGCCTTTTGCGCAGTGGGGCTACCCACACCAAAACCAAGAGAAATTCGCGGATCAATTTCCGGCCGACTTTATCAGCGAAGCCTTGGACCAAACCCGCGGCTGGTTTTATAGCCAGCTCGCCATCAGCACGATGCTATTCGGCCCGGAATCTGACCAAGCTCAGGCTCAAGAGTTTCCCCATCCCTTCCGAAACTGCATCGTCCTCGGCTTGATGCTATCCCAGTGGTGGCAAGCCGATGACAAAACGATCTGCTTAACCGAGGAAGAGGCCTCCGAACAGTCCGGCAAGAAATTCAAAAAGAATGTCGGCAAGATGTCCAAGAGCTTGCGAAATTACCGCAGTCCCGATGAGATCTTCGATCGTTACGGCGCCGATGCACTCCGGTGGTATTTCTTTGC
>JBCCKZ010000544.1:0-4504 GCA_039027135.1 Planctomycetota bacterium | reverse complement strand
GCAGCCTCGTACTTATTTGCTCGTTGCCTGCTTGTCTCGCTTGCTATGCGATGGGCGGCATCGATCCTTGGAATCAACTAGGTTTGCTGTACTTCATCCTGGCGCTACTCACTAGCATCCCGATGGACGCGTATTTGACGATGAGCAGAGCCAGGATGAAGTACAGCAAACCTAGTTGATTCCAAGGATCGATGCCGCCCATCGCATAGCAAGCGAGACAAGCAGGCAACGAGCAAATAAGTACGAGGCTGCTGAATAGTAAGACTCCCGAAATCTTTCCGAGATAGATCGACCAAGGCCCCAGTGGAGAATTGAGCAAAAGGTCAAGCGTCCCACCGTTCTTCTCATTGACAATTGAACTGGCGGGGAACGCAGGCACGAGAAAAACAACACCCCCGAGCAAACCATATCCAAAGACTCGAAAAACCTGAAGCGATTGCCGCCCGCTCAAATCAGCGGCATTGTCCGAAGGCCAACGCAACAAGACCGCGCCTGAAAACAGCATTGTCAGCGTTAGCAACATCCAAAAGGTTCTTGGCGATCTGAGAATGCCCTGAAACTCTCTTCCTATCACAGGGTTCATGCTGGCACATCCTCGCTCTGATGGGCCACTTGCAGAAATGCATCCTCGAGATCGGTCGTCACTTCACGAAATTGGGCAACCGTGGCACCCTGACCAACTAAGTAGGAAAGCAACTGCGCGAGCCGAACATCATCGAGCTTGCTACTCAGTCGAACCAGACATTCAGCCTCGGATGGCTGCACATCAAAATCCGCCCCCTCAACAGGTTGAAGCTCTTCAGCTTTCCAACGATCCATCAGACCCACTGTCTTTGCGACCTGCGTTTCATTCAACAACAAGACTTCGAAGGTTCGACGTTGTTGAACGCTTTTCATGATTTCATCGAGCGTTCCAAAGGCTCGAAGTTTCCCTTTGGTGATCATTGCCACAAGATCACAAACGCGGGCAAGCTCCGGCAAGATATGACTTGTCACAATCAGCGTCTTTCCCATCTCAGCCAAATGCAAGAGCATTGTTCGCATTTCGATGCGAGCCTGCGGATCCAAACCATTAGCCGGCTCATCCAAAATGATCACTTGGGGATCATGCATCATGGTACGAGCCAATGCGACTTTTTGTTGCATACCACGGCTAAGCGCATCAACAAAAAGATCCTTCATTCGTGTTGCTTCAGCAATCTCAAGCACTTCATCGATACGCTTGGTTCGCTTCGACCTACTGATGCCATAAGCGGCACCGAAGAAATCCAGGTACTCGTTGACCCGCATGTTGTTGTACTTGCCAAAGTCATCGGGCATGTAACCAACCAACCGTCGAATCTTACGAGCCTCTTTGAGACAATTGGCACCAGCGATCGAGGCCTCACCGCTGGTGGGCTTGAGAAGACCCACCAGAATGCGAATGGTCGTTGTCTTGCCGGCTCCGTTCGGCCCGATAAATCCCAAAATCTGACCTTTACCGACCTGCATCGACAATGAATCAAGAGCCACAAAGTTCTCGTAGCGTTTGGTGAGGTCACGTATTTCGATAACAGGCTCTGAGTCGTTCAATGCTTGTTGCTTCTTTTTTTAAGGTTTGTCTTGAGGTTAAACATTGAGGTCTATTCGTTTCTATTACGATCCCAGAGGTCATTTCGTTTTTTAGTCCGTAAAACGCCCCTCGAACTCGATCTGTAGAAAATCGATCTGCCATGAACTTCGACTTGGCAAGTCAGGAACCTGGGTAGCATCGATCGGTGTGTCCGTCCCAGGCAAGAAGGACGAAGGCGGTTTTACCTGGCCCCCAAGACGTCTCCGATCATTGGTACTGGACTGCTCTTCTTGTTCGGTTTCTGTGACGGAAATCGAAATACGGACGCCTCCACGATCATCCACCTGAAGCAGTCTCGCATCTTGGATTTTGGTTTCGACAATCCCAACTGGGTTGGCCAGCTCAAAAACGGTCTTGCGTTTTTCACCATCCATAGCCTGAACCAATAGCGAACGAGAAGGTGCTTTGATCTTCATCCGAACCGTCGCTCTATCAAGCTGACATGGCAGCAGTGGTTTCGGCAAAAGGCATCGAATCGCGATGTCCGCCGGACGACTTACATTCTCAACCCAACGTCCGGTTTCCGCATTGAAAAGAGACACAACGCCATCGTCACCGGCGATCGGTTCCAATCGCACGAAACTAGCGGGCACTACAAATCGCTGCCCCAACTCGGGTGCTTGAAGATCAATAGGAATGATATGTAACGCAAATCCTCGTTCCTCAAAAACACCGTCGAGACTTTGCCCCGCATCAACCGGTTTACCCCAAGCGAACAACGACGGTGCGGTGGTAAACAATGTCTTGTCGTCTTGCACCCAGCCCTGCAGTAACGCTTGCCTCTCTCGTTGACGGTCTTCCACCAACTCGGTTGCAATGAATCGATTGGGCGGTAGCAGATCGTCGGCACGACTAATCAATTCTCCAGAACCTGATACAAAATCGGCTTTCGCTGACGGCATGGCCTTTGAAACGACCACCGCGTCTTCGAATGTCTCTTCCCCTACTCCAAACCATTTGCCCTTAAACCCATTCTCATCAAACGACCCTGAAACGAGCATCGGACTCGAGGGAGTCGTCACCGCGTTAGTCTTGAAATGCTGCACCACGCCGGGAGGCTGATCAACGAACATCCACTGCGAATTCGCTGAATCATCCCAAAGCAATCGTTTCGTTTCACCAGCAACATCTAGATTTGGAAACTCGGTAATCGTCCCGTACTCTGACGAGATATCCAAGGAACGGCTCCGGCTACTGTAGATTGCCGATGTCGATTCAATAGAAAGATGCGGGCTACCAGAGATGGCACGAACAATCTGCCCTGTCGCGATCGTGTCGGGAACGGCAGTTGTTTTTCGTTTACCAAGAACAAAAACTAAAAGTCCTGACAGCAGCGATGTTGCGATCAGGGCTGACGCGAAATGCTGCAGAGCCTTTCGTCTCAACAAGACGATGCCAGCTATCAAGAGAATGATTAGATGAGTGAGTAACACTATGGCAATCGAGGCTTTCGATGGTATCTCATACCCAATGACCTGGTTGAGCATTGGACGCATCCCACTGGTGCGGCTCACTTGGTCCAACTTTGAATCAAAGAATCTGGTAGCCACAAGACGAAGAGCTTGGCTTGCCTGTCCTTGGTCGAGCCAACCTTCAGCTCCCAACATCGTAAACAAGATCTCACCCTCACCAACAGGCTTCCACAACGCAGCCGGCCAGCCATCAATGCTCGCGACCAGTTCTTCATTTTCACTGAGAACTGGATCTCTGATGACGCGAGCCATCAACACAGGTTCATCTGCGGCCCAAGACTCCGCTTGCAACATCGCTCGTTGTGTCGAGGTTTCGCTCGGCTGAGTCTGAAACGAATTGAGCGGCACTCGATCCACAATCTCGAACGATCGCAAACCACCAACCAACCTATCGATGGTGGGTTGCGAGAGTCGATCCACCATGACCCACAACTTCCCACCGTTTTGCACCCAACGCTGAATTGACTCGGCCGCGCCAGAATCCTTCGAGAAGTCATCTCCGGCTACGACAATTTGGTCAATGCAATCGAGCCCCAGCGAAGTAAGCGGCGAAGCCGCTCCCTGCAGCGAAACGACACCCGAATCGCGATTCACATCGCCCCTTGAGTCTCTCGCGGCCCCAACAACGTTGAAGATCTTTTCAACTTCGAGTTCTTGATTCGCACGACGTTGATCAGATTCATCCCCAGATCGCAATGAATCAACTTCAGTGTTGTCTAGTAGGATTCCGGTTCGGGACTCGTCCCAAGACAAAAGCAAAGCGCGTTTGCTCTGTGCCATTCCAACGGCATTGGCTTGACGCTTTTCGCCTGCTGGTCCTTCGCTGATTTGCGAGGACTTGAACTGAATCTGAATCTGAGATCGCCCGAGAGTATCCGGAACTTTGACGGGAAGAGATGCTCGTCGCTGAGCGTTCGCTGGAACCCAGACCTCGCGAGCGTATTGCAAGCCATCCTGATTGCCCAAAGTGACGACGGATGTAACAACTTGATCCTCATCCGTCCGGTTGGTCCCGGTAACGTTGGCTATGGCCCAACGCCCGGCGACATATTCGCTCATCGATGATGGTGAAACGGAGAGGGTGACACCAACCCGTTGCCCAAGCGACGGCGAGGAGGACTGCTGATCGCGGCTTGAGCCAGTAGCCGATTGGGCCCACGCAAAGCCAGGAACGAGGAGGAAAAAGTTGGTCAGCCAAAGTCTCGAAACCACACCGAAGTTTAATTGAGAACACACAATGAAATGAAAGGAAGCAAGAACACTCGTAGTAGTCGCAAATACCCTAAAAGCGGTAAGCGGCCGCGTATTCTAGCGTCTTCGGCGCCTGACATTCGCCCATCTCGATCAGCATAGGAAAGTCACCCAGACCAAAAAAGGTGACGGGGGTATTTAATTCTATTCAATGGATCATAGATCACGG
>JBCCKZ010000543.1:0-4507 GCA_039027135.1 Planctomycetota bacterium | reverse complement strand
GTTTGATCTGTGGCTCGGGAAGCTTGCCCACACGTATGGCGGCTTGGAACTGTTGGCGGGCTTGGAGTGGAGGTGTCGGTAGGGAAAGTCGTGGGAGAGGACGCAATGGCTTCAGGTCAACTCCAGGTATTGTCCGCATTCCCACTTGCATCGCTTGACCAGCCAAGGCCAATAAGGCTGAATCGGGACTCGCATCACTTTCAGCAATTTCGCGCCACGGCGACGATGCTTTATCAAGAGCAGAACCGCCAATCATCCATCGGCCTTTCAAACCGTTGATTGTCTCCAATAGGTCTTCACTCATAGCAAAGCTTTCCCCATTCGGATCTTGATGATAGCAACCTCATCGTTAAGCCATCCCAAAGAGCTGTCGATTGTTGGGTGCAAATGCTCGCAAGATGCTTCGCAGGCGTACCAACGATAGGGAATGCTTGAGTACCATCCTCAGATTGCCACCAATATCGCGAACCCGCTTTGGCGATGTGGCCGGATGGTAGAAGTAGCGGGACTTCGCTTGTCCACGGAGCGAAAGCTAGATGTTCGCGGTACGCTTCAAGAGGCTCCGTCGTCGTATCAGGCCACGCCGCCTCAATTCCATGCGATTTGTCATCATCCATTGGTTGACGTTCGGCAATGACGGCCCTTAGTGGTTTCTTGGCCGGATAAAAAGCAAGTTCGGCGTTGAATTGTTCGCCAATGACGAAGGTGCTGCTTCGCCTTCCAAGTGACGCTGGGAAGTGGTCGAGCAAAAGCGCGAAGCGTATTCCCTCGCTTAGGTTCAGTAGCCATGTTGATTGGCTGACGAGGCCGTCACGGCGAGTGGCTACATGTTCGCCGACCACTTCCCAAGTCGACGACACACGTTGCGATTCATTGGATTCCAGAACTGAGTCGCGGGTTTCGCTACTTCCCACCAAACGCGTGAGTTCAGCGTCATATTGGTTTGCATTCCAGGCTCGACAAATAACCACGATGCGTCCGAGTTCTTGAATGAGCATGTCGAGACGCGCGTCGCCTGTCGTCTGCAAGAGCTTCGAAGGCAGTTCATCAAGCCGTCCAGCCAAGGCCTGCGCTTTAGCATCGACCAGCCTCGCCCCAATTGTTCGACACCGGGAAGTCGGGTCGTTTAGGAACGCTGCCAGTCCACCGCGGATCTGATCGTCAATCCACTGCTGTAGTTCTTCGATGCCCGCAGCAATCGACTTCCGAGTTGCCTCAGCTCGTTTGGTTGCGGCGGCCCTTCTTCGAGCTTCCGTCTTGGGATCGACAGGTTTGCTTGGTGCTGCCTGTTGTGCCGCTGCAAGACTCTTGCTTCCTTTCTTTGAAGCCGTTTCTTCGTTTTCTTTGGTGGTTGCCGATTTGCTGGTGTTTCGTCGTCGACCTTGCCAGTCGGTCACCCACTGCGGTATTTCGCCGTCGGAAAATGCCGAGGGGTCTTCCACGAACATCCACATCAACGCCAGCACGTGCTTGCAGGGAAACTTGCGCGAAGGACAGGTACATTTGTAGCCGACGTTCGCTTGATCAAACACCGTCCGATAGGGGTTGGCCCCCGAGCCTTGGCACTCTCCCCAAACGATATCGCCTTGCCGCTCGAGCGTTGGCCATTTGCCTGGCTTCATGAGCTTATTAGCTGCATTTAGCGAAGCTTGATCAGGCGCGAGCTCGGTGATCTTGCTGGTCGTCAATGACATGGCCGCACCCCCTCGGCATCCTCGATAGTCTTATTTGACTCCGCTTGAAGTCCCTGCGGAGCATTGTTGCCGACTTGCCATCGCCAAACAACAACCAACTAAGTTTGGCTCAATTGGAATTCAATGGTTAAGGCGAACAAGGATAAAAGTTTTGATTTTCGCCCAAAGGTATTGATATGTCATTCGAACTCGTCGAGCCTTCTGTCGTCGTTCCAGTTTCCAAACATCTTGCCGGCGGTTGTTTTCGAGACGAAGTTGCAAAGGCGTCTTTCAAAGTCTGCGGGATTGCGTCGACGCATCTCCTCGATGTAACCAATCCGAACTCGTTTGTAGAGATCTGGAAAAGACTCGAAATGACTCCAAGCCCCCTCCTCAGCCTTAATGGCTTCTTCGATGTCAATCGCTAGTTCGAAGTTGATTGAGAGGTCAGGTAGGCTTGCTTTGCCCGCGTCGGTCATAAGCCCGAGTCGAATCAGTCGTCTAGCCCGTTCTTTATTGAGTTCGGTCCAGTTGCTTCGCTTGCGACGTGGCGTAAAGCGTTGTGCTTTCACGCTCTCTGAGTATCGCTTGCCAATCCCGTCAATCCATCCAAAGCAGATCGCCTCTTCAACGGCATCGAGATACGTTAACGACCCATTTCCAGGCTGTTTGGGAAGTAGCAACCAGATCTCATTTCTTGATGCGTGGTGCTCACTGAGCCATGCCCGCCATCGCGTTCTTGTTTCGCTGTTTAGTGTTTCTGAGATTTCCATCAATCGGAATCATGTCCCGCCCACCTCCAATCTACGACATCAAAGATGTCTGTCGCCAACTTCGGTTGAGTCCGTGTGTAGCCTAAGAGCCTATCCGAATCCCTATCAGCCAAATGGGCGAGAGCCCGCGGTCCCCCCCGAAACCTGACGCTAGCGAGCTTCGGCTGAGGTTCTCGGATAGGCTCTAGGTATCGCTCAAGCATCTGGGAGTCAGAGCGGAATCGGAAGGAGAGATTTTGTGGATTTGAGAGTTTCGCCGCGGTTCGGTGAAGCGTTGGCTTTATTCATTTCGTCTCAATCCTAAAACATCTGCAGGGCCGCGTCCGAGCCTGGTTCGAATCCAATCTCCGTGAGCTCTGATTCAATCTGCCCTACTCGCTCGATCAACTCTGGCTTCGACACTTCGTCCTCACCCAGTACGTAATGAATTTTTCCGCCCAGCCGGCTCTGACAGTACTGAACGGCTTCATCCATCTTCTTCGTGATCTCGGTTGGTTGGACAGTGCGAGCGACACTGAAACAGAAGATCAAGTCTCTTGTTTTCAATTGATCAGACGCAATCTGTTCGGGTAGAAAGTAACCAGGTGGTGTCGATGTCTCGACACTAAAGAAGAAGTCATCTCCGGTGTTTGAATTATTGATCCAGTGGAAGCAATCCATGTCACCCCACTCCAGTCCGAGGCAAAGCATCACGTCCCAGATATCCATGCCCTCAAAAAGCCGGTCTTGCTCAGCGAGCAAATAGAGCGAGACGATGTGGTCATACTTGTCCGACAGTCCATCCAGGCTTTCCGCATAGCGAAATGCCTCGCTAGGTGATCGGCTCGCCTTCATGATGCATTGACCAAACATCTTCGAGGCAATTTTCTCAACGGCCTTGAGTCTCGCCTCATACTGCATCACGTTCGCCGTAGCGAAGTTGGAATTCCAAGACTGTTGGTAGTCAAATGCAACTTGTAACCCTGTTACCGACTCGGGGCCGTCAGCTGAAATCAAGAATGTCCAAAGGCCCGAATTTGCATCTTTTCCATAAAGAGAGCACGAACCGCATTCGTTTCGGAAGGACTCATCGAACATCGAGGCAACCTCCTCCGCTTTCGCAGTCTCGTCTTCTGGAAATTTGACGTCGATCACCCATTCGACGGAGGTGTTCGGACGGTATTCCTCAGAGTCATTTTCTCCCACTGGTAAATCGGGTTGCCAGTCACCTAATACGTGGCTTGCGTCTTCGGTGCCTTCCCTTGGCAGCAAGCGATCCGTACGTTCTTGACTTTCACTACTTGTGCTCAAGTACAAGTTATCGAGTGGGTGCTCTGTCATCGTCTCGGTTTTCGGATTGCAGCCGACCACGAATACGGTCGTTAGGAATGTGATCAACGAAAGGAATATTGACTTCTTCATCACATCATTCTACCGGATTTGGTTGGCGTAACGGTCGTGCATTCGCCTGTCGATCCTTGTGCACCAGTTAGACCCTCTATTGTTGAGATTGGGTGCCATTCCAGAGTTCCATCAATTTATGGGCGATCAAAAGCGGACGCTGAAGAAAGCGAAAGCTTCCAAGTTGCGGCCGTTGTTTTCGGGTAGGCTCTTGGTGAGCGATGGGGCGTGGGGCCTCTAACATTTCATGTTCAGAGTGATAGTGTTTCGATGAGTTTAGAAGACGCTGCGTCATCGGCGCGAAGAGGTAAAAGTTCAAGGGCAATGGTGTACGCACGGCGGCTTCCGGCATGTGTCAAGAAGTTTCTGGGCCATCACTTGCTCGCAGCGATTTCGCTTCTCACCTTCATTTCTGTCGGGCTAGCAGTGCCCCAGATTCGCGAGCTGATCTTGGATGTATTTGCTGCAGGTGGAGTGATTCGTTGGATGACGTTCTTGCTGGCGGTAGAGGGGGCTCTACTGATTGGTTACTTCATTTTTCAGTCACCAAAACAGACATTTCTCGATCGTTTGGCATCTCGTTTTCCCTCTCGTTTCGGTCAGTGGATTCAATACCCTTTGAGAGCGTTTGTTGTGGCGCCAACACAAGTGCTGTACCTGGGAGCTTTCGGGGGGCGTAGG
>JBCCKZ010000542.1:0-4511 GCA_039027135.1 Planctomycetota bacterium | reverse complement strand
CCAGCTTTCGCTTGCCGTCACCTAGGTAAGTCAGCGCGACGTAAAACTCCGACATAGTGCGCCGCCCCTTCCCCGTATCGTTCACGGCAAGAAATTCCGGTTCGGTGATTTCGCCTTTGAGGTAGTCCAGCAAGCGAATTGGCTCTCTTACGCTGGGGACTCGACGTGATCCCAGCGCATCAAGCAAATCCACCGTGGTTTCACCATTCCTTCCCTCCATAATCAAGGCCGCTGCAAGAGCAAAGAATCTCGGATCGAGGCCCCACAAACGATTGACGCTTCGATCGAGGTTTTTGATGTGGTCGCGATTCTGTTGATGTCTTTTCCGGTCTAAGGCTCGAAGGACGAGCAAAGCGTTTTCGGCACCGGCCCAGCCCTCACTATCTCCCTGCAGCCGCGACTCAAGAATCTCGATCAGGTCGTCGTATCGAGATGGTTCGCACCAATAGAGGTGACCTGGTACACCAGGGTCGATCGTATCATTCTCGACCATGATCCACCGCTGTGCGAGACTGATATGTTTATCATTTGCTTCTGCAAAAAAATGGGCTGCAAAGAGATGAATCGGTCCCTCTTCTTCGGGGTCAATGCCGTCATACAGTCTCTTTGCCTCCATCAAGTACCATTCGCGCTGGTTATCAACATTCGCAATCCATGCCGCGTGCAATGCCACCATGTAAATCGCCTTCGGCATAGAGCTTTCCGGCATGAAGTGGTAAGCGGCGCTTGCATTGTGAAAGGCTTCTCTCGCAAGATCCTCCGGATCATCCGTATCGAAGGAAAGCTCCAGCAGTGCTTGTGCGAACAGCGTTCGAGTGACCGGTGAATTCGTCTTCTCGACAGCGGGTCTCAAGATTTCCAAGCCGATGTTAGGCCGCACGATTCCGATGGCTTGGCCGAGAAAGACCCGAGTCTCTAACTCGATATCGTGCCTGTCTCTGATGTCAGCTATTTGCTCATCCACTTGGATGACTTTCTGGTAGTGCAGGTCAAGATCGTTGCCGGCCCAGAGTGCTGCATTCGCAGCTAGAGCGTGAGCTGCGATGCTGTCGTTTTGTCGAATTACGTCTTGCAGACGCGCAAATGCCGAGGGAAATTCACCTTTTGAGTAGAGCTTGAGGCATAAGTCCACTAACTCGATACGTTCTGGCGCAATGCCAGTGTTCTTGGCGATCTGAAGCCACTTATCGGTTTCCTCCCGGTTATCCTTCAGGGCAGCTTGCAGTGCGTGTTGCATTGCTGATTCGCCGAGTTCTTCGAGAGCTCTGTTCTTTTGTGTAATTGCTGTGAATGCCATTCCAAGGCCGATCACCAAGGCCAGAAACACTCCGCTAACGGTTGAGAGCACGATTCGATTCCGCTTCCATACCTTCTGGAGCCGGTAGACGGCTGACGGAGGGCGAGCCTCCACGGCACGGTCATCAAGGTGGTTCTCAATATCGTCGGCAAAACTCTTGGCCGAGTCGTAGCGTCGACTTCGATCCTTTTCGAGCGCTGTCATGACGATCCAGTCGAGGTCACCAAGAACGGCGCTAGTGAGCCTGGCTGGCTCAGTGTTTCGGTGTGTCGAGACTTCGGTGGCGGTTTCGCCCAGGCTGGAGATCCGCGTACTTGGTTTTGGAGGTTCTTCTTCGCGAATGATACGACGGACTTCGTCGAATGCTGCTGTATTTAGGCGATTGCGATCGAACGGTGTCGTTCCGGTCAATAACTCATACAACAACACTCCGAGCGAATAGATGTCGGTTCGTGTATCGACGCCATAGCGACTGAGCTCCGCCTGCTCCGGACTCATGTAGAGCGTTGTGCCGACAACTTGGTTGAGCCGCGTATAGATTGTCTGCTCGGTCAGGTTCTGATTGGTAGCTTTCGCAACGCCGAAATCGATAATGACCGGAACCGGATCGCCGTCGTGGAGCGTGACCAAAACGTTAGACGGTTTGATGTCTCGGTGGATAACACCTTTTTGATGAGCGTGCTGCACGGCTTTGCAAACCTGAACGAACAATTCCAATCGCTCGCGGATTCCCAGTTTGTTATCGTCACAGTAGTCGGTGATGGGGACGCCATTGATCAGTTCCATGACGAAGAAAGGACCACCGTTATCGGTCATCCCTGCGTCGAATACCTTGGCGATACTTGGGTGGTCCATCATGGCCAGTGCTTGCCGCTCGGCTTCGAAGCGGGCAACCACTTCCTTGGTATCCATTCCCGGCTTGATGACTTTCAGGGCGACGTGGCGTTTAACCGGCTTCTCTTGCTCGGCGACATAGACCGATCCCATTCCGCCCTCGCCGACCAGTTCGCGTAATTTGTAGGGACCGATTGACTGGCCGGTGGTTGTCGGCTGAACGCCTGGATCTTGCGTATCATCCAGCGAGTCATCTTGCAGAAAGCTACCAGCTTGCTCGTGGCAGCGTGCGAGTCCCTCGAGTTGCCGCCGAAGATCCAAATCATCCCCACAGACTCGGTCCAGAAACTCGGATCGCCGTTCGGTGGTTGGGATCTCGATCAGCTGCTGAAAAAGCTCTTCAATCGATTGCGTGCTACTCACGACAGGACTCCTGAGGGCAGAACAGTGTTTCCATCATAGGGACCAATGCGAGTTTTCTGGCTCCAGGGCTCAGGAGACCAGGAAATCTTTCGGTGAGGATATTACGACGGACACCGAGTTCACTGAGAAACCGGGGTTTCGATACGATCCGTGACTCCCATCGCCTAGCGACCTGTGGGACCTGGACAGGAAAGTCACCGATTCGATGATGTAAATTGGTCATCTTCTACGCACTGTCTTATGGATGAAAAACTTCGCCAGAGAAATGAGCGAATCGATGAGTCAGCCGAAAAACGTCGACGATCCGCAGATTGTGCCTCGCGATGAGGCCTTGTCCCAACAAGGTTCTCGATTTGGGGAAGCAGGAACAAGATAAGTTTCTGCGAAAGGCGTTTGGCGCTGATGAATAGCAAAGTCGAGATAGATCAATGAACGACGAACAACTGTTTTGCAAAGCGATTGACGTCCATGTGGACGATCTAAACGCGTTCCTTGAATCAAACTGTCAGGACGAACAACAACGTCGAAGCGTCGAAAAGTTGCTTGCCGCTCACGGGCAAACGGACGATCTGTTGGATACTGAGGCGATGGAGAGAGTCGCTGACACGTTGGTGGTCCATCCCATTCGCAAAACCATCGGTGACTTCGAGATCGTTCGTGAGCTCGGGCGCGGCGGAATGGGGGTGGTGTACGAGGCCCGTCAGAAGTCGCTGAAACGAAGGGTTGCCTTAAAGATTCTTTCCAGCGGGCTTGGTCTAAGTAGTAAGGCAATTTTGCGGTTTCGTCGAGAAGCGGAGGCGGCCGGCAAGTTGCATCACACGAACATTGTGCCGATCTATACCACCGGAGAGGACAACGGCATTCATTACTATGCGATGGAGTTGATTGATGGCCCTTCGCTGGATGCAGTGATTAAGGATTTGAAACAGGAAACATCGAAGGACACGGAGTTGAATGAAACGGAAGCTGACGTCCCGAGTTGGCTTCGTAAGACGGCGCTTTACGATGCAACGGGTCCTGGCACCGATCAAACGGACGCCACGACAATTTCGTCGAGTTCAACGATGGCTCAAGGTTCCAAATACTTTGACCACGT
The DNA here is from genome assembly GCA_039027135.1 of Planctomycetota bacterium. Taxonomy (GTDB): domain Bacteria; phylum Planctomycetota; class Planctomycetia; order Pirellulales; family Pirellulaceae; genus Rubripirellula. The sequence goes on along the minus strand of JBCCKZ010000542.1, from coordinate 861 downwards.
AGCGACGATGATCGCGGAAGTTGCCGATGCACTCGAACATGCGCATGAACATGGCGTGATCCACCGGGACATAAAACCCTCCAACTTGCTACTCGCCCCAGATGGACGACTCAGTGTCAACGACTTCGGGCTGGCACGGATGCTTGAACAACCCGGCATGACGATGAGCGGAGAGTTCGTCGGTTCACCCCTGTATATGAGCCCCGAGCAGATCACGGCCGGCCGAGTCACCATCGACCACCGCACCGACATCTATTCGCTCGGAGCTACACTCTACGAACTGCTTACGCTTCAACCGCCGTTCCCCGGGGAAAGTCGTGATCAAGTTCTCAGTCACATCCTTCAGAAGGACGCGAATGCGCCACGGAGAATCAATACGAAGATCCCAATTGATCTCGATACCATATGCTTGAAGTCCATCGACAAAGATCCAGATCAACGTTATCAATCCGCAGGGCATCTCGCGGACGACCTCAGAAAGTTTATCAATCGCAATGCGATTAGTGCTCGTCGTCTAGGCCCCGTTGGCAAAGTCGTAAAGTTTGCGCGTCGAAGACCAGCGGTCGCGTTACTCCTGATGGTGTTCTTAATTTCAACGCTGACCATCTCGTATCTGATTTTGGATAAGAAGCGTCAAGCACTTCAGAACGAAAAAGATCGTTTCGTCGACAGCATCTTTTCCGGAAACCTCCAGGATTCGAAGAACCATTGGAACGCCGCAGACGGACTTGGTGCGGACGATGCCTGGTTGTCACTTAGCCGAGCATTGATCGAATTCCACTCTGGCAATCACGTTACCGCGAAAACAGAATTGGACCGGGCAGAGCGAAATTACGGCTCGAGTCTTGCCATCGATTCCTT
>JBCCKZ010000541.1:0-4534 GCA_039027135.1 Planctomycetota bacterium | reverse complement strand
TCGGTCCCGACCCATTCGGAGCCAAAATCGAAGACTCGTCCGCGTAGGATCGTCGATCGAAACTTGGCTGTGTACTCGGTCATATGAAACGGTCGTTGTTCCAACGGAGTTCCCAAGTGCGGCCCGGGATTCCATCCTTTCGGTGTAAGGTTGCGTAGCGCGAAAGCCATACTCAGTCGGTCAGTTACCGTCGCCTGAGCCTGCATCGTGGGTGACAACCAGGAACCGGCGATGATCGATGTTTGAATCTCCTGTATCTCACGATTTGTGAAGTGCTGGCGCAGTTCTTCAATGTGGGCCGCCGTGACCCTGCCAGGTAACGTCCCGGCATCGCGAGCCAAACGAAAGGCAGCTTTCTCAGCTTCCGAAAACAATTCAGAACGTTCAAAATCCATCAGAGCATGGATGCGGTCGATGATTGGCTTTCGTTTATCTGGCGGAATCACACCCTGGAAATAATCTTCTTCAGCCGTGTAGTAAATCCCGTAAGCCCCGTGCACCTGGCAATGCGTGCAGCCGCTGGCGAGCTGATAGACGAAAAACAATTCCCATTTGAAGTTCACGGGAAAGGCACGATCTCTTCCCGAGTAATAGAGTTCGAGGTAGGCCGTTCCAATCGAGGTTGACCGAAGCCATTCGGTGTCGAGCTTGTGTCGGTCGCTAAAGGGATAACGTGTCTCTTTAACGACCGCGGGCTTGAAATACGGATAGTCGTAGGCGGCGACGTCAAATACGGGAGTCCCCGGCGGAGGGAGGTTTTCTTCATTCTGATTGGTGGACTTCCATTTCAGAACATCGAGAGGATACACGTCGAAGGGCTCTTCGATCCCGTCTCCATCACCATCGAAGGTAACTGGTGAGATGTTGTAGCCCGTTACATAGTTGATCCAATCGGTTTTGAACTCGGGATTCGAGGCACGCAAATCTTCAGGTTTCCACTGCGACAAAATTTCGTTTGCCGCATCATTCAGCTTCTCGCCCACAAAGGGATGGGCACGCTGTTCTTCCTTGCTGTTTGACCGGTTTCGACCCAATTCCCAACCCAACTCGGAAAGATGAGCGTTTGCCCAATCGATGGTCTCTTGGTCGGTCGGAATCGGCAACACGCTATCGTGGACCGCATTGATCGTGTTGACGGCACACAGTTGGATCAGTTCAACGATCTGTCGGTCCGTGTAATGAGTTCGCAACATCGCGTGAGTGTCCGCGGTCACACTGGACGGAAGTCGCGCATTCGATGAGATGAATTTGAATGCGGCTTGGTGACGAGCATCACGGATCTCGTCGACGTAGCCATCATCCCAAATTGCCCTGATTTCTTCTATCGGAACGCCCATCAGAGATAGTTGGTATGCGCTGCGAGCCTGGAAATGATGACTTCCGTTGAGAATCATTTGATATAGCGTCAATTTCCATTTGATTTCCGCATCGAACATCATTTTGCGATGAATCAACGCGTCAGCAATCAACACGCCGTCATAAAAGTCCCTCAAATTGCAGACGTCGATTTTGTGGCGATCGTAGAACGCCATTTCAAGATCGCGGGCGGGAGGTTTTGGAGGTTGAGCACTCACGTGAGACAACACTCCGAGAGCAACGACGGTTGCCAATGCGATGATTGGTCGCAGAGAACTTTTCATGTCATTCATCTCCCGGAGTGAGTTTGAGGAATGGTGTGTTGGCATTTGCTGAAAGCGTTGGAACCATTTGGAGCGTGTCCCAATGCTCGACGATCTTGCCATCTTTTCCCCAGTAGTACATGTCGACCGCGGCAGTCCCCAGGTCTTCGGGTGAGTCATTGTCCAAGTTGCGGAAGTTAACGTGGGCCATCCCGAAGTCTCCAACCACGGCGATCTTATGGATATCGATTTTGATGGGATACTTCGCAACCGATTGTGAAAAAAGCATCGCAAGTGGTTGCGGGCCGTTTGGAATCATCGTGCTGTGTTGAATGTAATCATCGGAAACGTACTTTCGCACGTTTTCAATGGTCGGCTCGTTAGCAAGAACCTCATACAGTTCAATAAGTTGTTCCGCTCTGGCTTGACCTTGTTCGTCATGAACGAAGATGTGCGTCTTAAAGTCTTTGGGAACCGTCTGGGCATGAGTTGGTTGCTGGTCACGAGACTTTGTGGGTGCTCCCTTTGGCGGTGGTTGGCCAAAAGATGGTAAAACTGCAAGACCGCAAACGATAAGAATTGCGAATGCAAAACATTGAGTCACTTTCAGGAAATGACTTCCTTTTTTCACTCTCCTGCTTGCGGGGGAGTCGGGCTCTAAAGCCCGGAGAGGGCCCGCCCCGGCCGCTACCGCATCCGACCCTCCCGCAAGCGGGAGGGTGACACCGTCTAAGACAACAGCAGACTTCTTTCCAATAGGTTTCTTATTGCGAATTGCTTTACCGATTCTCGTTTGTGTGATTAATGATCGATCCATGATTCGCACCCTCAATTGATTGGATTTGTGGAAAGTGTTTGCTTGGTCAATTCGCCTAAGACTTTCATCAGCTCATTTTGAAAAGCTTTGTCCTCGGCCATTTTGGGAAACGATTTTCGCTTTCCTTGTGAGATGTGGACGCCTGAAATGTCATCACTAACAGCTTTCTGGATGCCGCTGATCAATCGCTGGGCTTGCACATCAGGAGCCTTGAAGATCAAAGGAACCAGCAATCTGACGAACCAAGGCATTCCGTCACCCGCTTTCGTCATTGGCGTTTTGGTCGGTCCAGGATCCGCTGAATAAAAACGCAACCTTTGACCAAATTCTTTTTGCATGGCCAAGGTCATTGCCATCAAGGCTAGCTTGGTGTTCGCATAAGCGCCCATCAGTCCACCGATATCGGCGGGTTCCGCAAGGTCACCAACCTCAGTGCTTTTAATGGAGTACGCAGCGGACGAAGTGAAGTTGACAACCACCGAGGGTTCGCCCATGGCTTGAGCATCGACTAGGGCACCGCTTAATCGTTTTGCAAATAGGTAAGGAGCGATGGTGTTAACGGCAAAGTGACCCTCGATGCCTTGAGGACTTGAAATTCGTTTGTCGGTTAGTAATCCAGCGATGTTGTAGACCGCGTGCAGCTTTGAATGGTCTTGCGATATTTCATCGCAAACGCGAACGATCTCGGTTTGATCAAGCAGATTCGCTTGGTAGGTGCTTACAGAGATCTCGGGATACTGATTTCTTAAATCTATTGCTTGTCGCTCGGACTTTTTCATAGAGCGATTCACCAAGACTAGATCCCAGCCTTGCCCTGCGAGTCGTGTCGCGATTTGACTGCCGATCCCACCGGTCGATCCTGACAGCATCGCCGATCGGTTTCGAAGTGTGTCATTCATCACGGAGTCACTTGTATGAGTTCACTGAAGTTAAACACGGATTCACCGAGGACGTGCGACATTTGCTTTAGCCGGCATGGCTCCGCCTTCGCGGCTGCTAACCGATTTCTGCGGTTAGTGCTACGGACTTGATGGTTGCAATCGACGGCTGGGCGGTCGCAGAAAGTTCGAAGTGCCAGCGATCACAAGAACGACTTGCGGCACAACGATCTCCCGCGGCGAATCCCTCACGAAAGCATGTGATGCCGATACCCCAAGCAGATCAAAACGAATCTTGCATAAGCCCATTCTTTCAATAAGGGTGGTTTTGGAGTGAGTAATGCGGTGACTCCGAAAATCTTTGCGACGCCAAGGATCGTCATCAAATAGACGGAGTATCCCAATGCGGAAATTGAGACTGGTTCGCGCTCGAAGCGGATCACATTGAGCACGCCTGCCGAGCGTATCGCGAAACAGAAAGGGCCTGTGGCGATCCAATAGATGACGAATCGCATTTTCATTCAGGAAACGACTTTTGTCCGGACTTCACAACGAACTATCCAGTGAATCGAAATGAACGGCACTTGCACGTCCCCTGCGAAAGCGTAGCTAAGTTGACTAGTCGGTCAAGTCGAATCGGGTTTGGCATAGGCTTCGGCGGATAAGTCGTTGACGCTTACCTAAGACACATAGTCAACGCTTCTCTCTTCCGCTTATTGCTACGCCTGATAGCTCGTGCATCATTGCTCGCGAGGATCGAAAATATGGCAATGATCATCGGCTGGCTTTCACGGAAGATTTTTTTCATCGTACGCTTCGCCTGTTGCAAATACCGGAAAGCACCAACGTGAGCTTTGCGTCGGTTCTTGACGCGTGCGTGGCCAATAACGGACTTGAACAATCTCCTGAATCCCCATGTTTCTGCGACATCGCGAGGGCGTGGCACAAAATGCGACACGATCCAACCAAAAGGCCGGCGACTTACTCGGCATTTCGGAGTTGGCTGGGCCGCAGAAGCAAACAGAACTCCGGTGTTTTCCCGTGGACTGGCTATGCTCTCTACACCCGAAGTTATCGCTGAAAAACGCGAGCTACTGCCTTTTGCGAGACAGGGAGATCGTCAGTACGCCAACCAATCGCGCTTCCACGTGGACACCTAACTGGACAGCGCTACTTTGGATTAGCCGTTCGGCGTTAGCCGCGGTTTTCTCGGGCTAAAC
>JBCCKZ010000540.1:0-4537 GCA_039027135.1 Planctomycetota bacterium | reverse complement strand
CGGCGGCTACGACTTCTCAGACTTGTTTTGCTATGCAAGCGTCGCAGTGGCTAGGACGCCAGATAAGCGACTTGTGGATCGAGGAAAACTGTGCCTCGAAGGATGCAAGCCGATACGCAGGGGAAGAAGCAAGCGTCTGGCTGTGAAGCGGTGTCGCGGGCTTGAGTAACCTCGCGGGCCTAAGCGGCTAGAAAGAAGGCTTCGCTCGCTCTTGGTGCTTCCGGATGCTGACTGACCAAGGGCATCAGCTTACGAGAGAGGAGCTCGATGCCGCATGTTCCGGCAACCTATCTGCCCTAGGCTGCCTAGTTTCGTGTGAAACCAGGGTTGTTTCACTTGGGCAAATTGTTCTAGAAGAGCCCCATGTCGCTGGAAGGTCCATCGGCACGCACGTTACAAATTGGCCAGCGAAAAGAAGAGCAAATGTCTTCGAGCGACGCTCACAACGATATTCATCCTGGGAGAACGTTGTGCGTGGTGAACCAGAAGGGCGGCGTGGGCAAGACCACAACGGCAGTGAGCCTCGCAGCCGGCTTTAGAATCGCTGGAAAATCGACTGTGCTTGTGGACATGGATCCTCAGTGCAACGCAACCACCGCGTTGGGCGTTTCACCGGGAACTGAGCACGGAATCATTGCTGAGCAGCCCATTATCGAATCGATGGTCGCGGTTTCCGATCTGGGACTCTCGGTTGTTCCTGGATCACGGTCATTCGTTGATGCGGATCGACTAGCCAATGCGGCGGGGAGCGAATCGAGACGCGTTCGCACTCACCTTCAAACGCTAGCGGCCGAACACCAATTCACCGTCGTCGACTGTCCGCCTAGCGTGGGAGCGCTAACTCAGGTGGCTTTGTCAGCCAGCAGCGAGGTTTTGATCCCTATCCAATGCGAGTACTTCGCAATGGAAGGGCTCACGCAGCTTATTCAAACCATTAAGAAGGTCATCATCGATACTCGAGGACAACTGACCTTTGGCGGGATCGTCCTAACAATGTATGACCCATCATTAGAGTTAACTGCGGAAGTCGAATCTGAGGTTCGCGACTTCTTCGGTGAGATCGTTTACCAGTCTGTGGTTCCGCGTGATGTATCGCTTAGCGAGGCACCGAGCCACGGACAAACTGTGTTTCAATACGCTCCGCGGTCGCGTGGGGCATTTGCCTATACCCAGCTGTGCATGGAGGTGCTCCAGCGTGACTAGTCCAACTGCAAATTCCCCCGTTAATTCCGCTGCCGGCGGAAAAGACCGAAGGCTGGGCAAGGGCCTGGCAGCGCTACTTGGATCTGACTTGGATCTAGACGGTGAGGGTAGCCAAAGCGGTATTGAAGCTTTGCATCTTCGTGTTGATGAGATCGAGGCGAATCCGTTCCAGCCTCGTCGAGAGTTCAACCAGGAAGAGATCGCTTCGCTAGCCGAATCGATCAAGAACCATCAACAGTTGCAGCCGGTATTGGTTCGCATTGTCGACGGCCGCTACCAGCTGATCAGCGGTGAACGCCGCCTGCGAGCCACCATCCATGCGGGATTGCAGACCATTCGAGCGGAAGTTCGTGAGGCTGACGATCGGTTGGTTGCTGAGCTTGCGATCATTGAAAACCTTCAGCGAAAAGATCTCAGCCCGATTGAAAAGGCGATGTCTTTCAAGCGATACATCCAGGAGCACAAGTGCAAGCAAGACGACTTGGCTCGTCGACTTTCGATCGACCGGAGCACGATCGCCAACTTGATGCGTTTGTTGGATCTGCCGCAACCCATCCTGGACATGCTGTCCTCCGGTGACATTAGCGCGGGTCATGCTCGAGCTTTGCTGCCCATTGGCGATGAGCAGATTCAGGTCAACATCGCCTCCAAGATCAACGACGAGCGTTGGAGTGTTCGTGCGACGGAGACTTATGTGGCCGACCTGCTAAAGAAAGAGACCGATGACGAAACGGGACGCAAGATAGTGAACGTGAGCCGACAAAAGAGACGAACGATTACACCGCAAGTTGAGGCCATGCAGCAGGAAATGCGTCACATTTTCGGTACAAAGGTTGAGATCAAGTCGACCGCTCGCGGCAAAGGAAAGATTACGATTCACTTCGCCGACCCCGACGAGTTTGACCGCCTGCGAGATGCTTTGTGTCAAGCGGGAAGCCAGCCACCGGCGATTCCCGATCGTAGTCACTCAGGCGATACCGTGCCGGTATCGGCACCGATCAGCGGTCGTCCTGAACTCAGGATTGCGGGCTGAAGAGCGCGGGGTACTTAGTCCACCAGTGAGATCTTGAGATCTCTGAAGACGTTTCATAGCCGCGTTTCACAAACGCGGCTTTTTTCGTATCGTTTTTGAATGAACGAAAAAACTGACCCATCGGATAGCCGCCCCAACATTGTCTGGCACTCGACGACGATTTCGCGAGATGATCGCGAGCGTAATCTGTCCCAGCGTGGCTGTGTGGTTTGGTTCACGGGGTTGTCTGGTTGCGGCAAGAGCACTGTCGCCAACGAAGTGGATCGGTTGCTCAATGAACGTGAAGCCGCAGCAGTTTTGCTCGATGGCGACAACATTCGCCACGGAATGTGCGCCCCTCCTTCGGCCCTCTCGGGCGAGCATGGCGAAGAGTTTGCGAAACGTTTTGGATTGGGTTTTGGTGGCGATGATCGTGAAGAGAACATTCGACGAATCGGTCATCTCTCAGCGTTGATGGCGACCGCCGGTTTGGTAACTCTTACGGCATTCGTGAGTCCCTATCAACAAGACCGTCTGCGAGCTCGCAAGATCGTTGAAGATCAGCGGGCGGGCGACTTCATCGAAGTCTTTATGGATACCCCTCTTGAGGTCTGTGAGGCTCGTGATCCCAAAGGGCTTTACAAGAAGGCAAGAGCGGGCGAGATCCCCAACTTCACCGGGATTAGTGATCCATATGAACCTCCGAATGCACCGGAGATTAGACTCGACGGAAGTGGCGACGCAACGCCCGCGCAACTTGCGGAGCAGGTGATCGAGCACCTGGTTAAAAAAGGCTTCGTTTAGGTCAGCCGCCAAGGCTGGGCCATCGCTAGGAGGATCACGTCACGAATTCGTCTTCGCCCTCACCGCCGGGACGCGTGATTTCACCGGCATCCTCGAGGTGTCGGACAACATCGACGATTTGCTGTTGAACGCTCTCCACTTCGCTTAGTTTCACGCTGCCGAGGTAGTCGATCTCTTCCTTGAGGTTCTCCGCGGCTCGGGCGCTCATATTTGCCATGATCTTTGTCTGAAGTCCATCGCTAGCTCCCTTCAGTGCCATCGCCCACTGTGAAGTCTCAACATTCTTGAGAAGGGCTTGAACATCACGGTCAGCCAATTGCGAGATGTCTTCGAAGACGAACATGAGTCGGCGAATGTCCTCGGTCAATTCTGGATCGTCGCTGGCAAGCGACTCCATGATTGCACGCTCGGTTGAACGCTCGCAGATGTTGAGCATCTCGGCAACGCTCTCGACACCACCGCTGGTGTTGTGTTGTTGGCCTACCATGCTTGAAAGACGCATTTCCAAACTGCGTTCCAGTTCGGAAACGGCTTCCGGGCTGGTGCGGCCGATCGATGCTAGTCGACGCACCACTTCAAGTTGTTTCTCGAGCGATAGTCCGGCCAACACGTCCGCCGCATAGCCGGGTGGGACGTGCGCCAAAAGTAAGGCGATCGTTTGTGGGTGTTCTTCGCCAAGGAACTGCAAAATTGTCTGCGAGTCAACTTTCTTGATGAAGCTGAAGGGCATCGCGTCAATGGTCTGCTGCAAGTTCCCAAGCAGTTCCGACGCGTCCTTGCCGAGCGCTTCCTTGATAAGCTCACGTGCGCGTTCCAAACCACCGGGGCTGGCATAAATTGCGCTAGCTTTGCTGGTCAGAAACTCAGCAATGACCATTTCTTGATCGTCTCCACCAACGGAGTCAATCTGTGCAACCCTAATACCGATCGCTTCGATCATCGGCGGGGGGAGTTGTCCAAGGATCTTCGCGGCGGATGTCGTCGGCAGCGACATCATCAAGACGGCTGCTTTGCGAAGCCCCTCGTCATCCATCGCGCTGATCATTTTGCCGGGTCCTTGAAAGTGTCACCTAAACGACTTTGTTGGAATCGGCTCTAGACTTGGGCCAACTTGCTCGATGCCGTTTCACCCGCGAACAGCGGCATCATCGGCAGAATCAATGCGACCCCGCTATTCGGTCTTTTTGCTAGCGGAAAGACGCCACATCATCAAGCCAATGAAGGCCGCGGTGCTTAGCCAGAGGACTCGGCCAACTCCATCCGCGGGCAGAACCGTGTTGGTGTTCGCGGTTTCGTCGATGAGACCAATTCCGGCGCAGTAAGTCAGTCCGCCCAGGATGCTGCCGAAAATCACAGCGACAATCATTCGAACGAGCGAAGCGATGCCACCAGCAACAGCAACCGAAACAATCGCTCCGATCGCTAGTGTTGCCCATGCCGTGCTGTGCATGATTAGCGGTTTGACGAGGTCGCCCGTTCGATCAACAAGCAGCTCGTCCTCCGTTTGTATCAAGCGGT
>JBCCKZ010000539.1:0-4543 GCA_039027135.1 Planctomycetota bacterium | reverse complement strand
CGAAACTTCGTCGTCACCACTCTCAAATTCGTTGAAGGTGTTGATGCTCGACACTAGCGATTCAACCAGGCTCAGGCGTCCGTCTTTAAAGAGGCTCCTTGCCTCAACGCTCTGAATCTGAATCTCGAAGTGATTGCGTTTTCCGCTGAGCAACTCAAAAAGGCTTGAACCGACGGCGATCCGATCGATGTAAAGGTGTGAGTCTGGGTCGTCCGCGGAAAACTGCACTCCCTGTATTTCCAAAGGGCTGAACCAACCAATCGAAACGCGTTTCGCATCCAACGGAAGCCCGCGATCCGCCAGGTAGCTGACTAATCGACTGCGCGTTACTCCGGTTTCACACAACAACCACGGAGCTGCAAGAATCGCCAGCCCTAGCATACCTAATCCCAGTATCAACTTGGGCTTAGGGGACTTCCGGCGTCCTGCGACACGATGGGTAATGGTCGAGCGATGTTTCGTTGTAGGCACATCGTCCATCGCGAAATCCATTCCCGGAGAAAAAAAACCCTATGGCTAGCAGTTCCGCCAAAGAAGACTCTTAGCAGATCCAGCCTAGGTGTTTGAAGTGCGATCAGGCAGGCTGCCGGCGGCAAGCACGGGCCACGCTATCGTGAACATGGCATCGAAATGCCGGCTATGCTAGCAAAACACCTCTGGATTGACGGCGACCAAGACCAAATGGGTTTTAGCCGTGGTGACGCATGAGCGCGGCCCTCCAAAACGATACTTTTCGATGGCTGGATCGCGATACGTAGCTGCCGATTCGGTCGATCGCTAAAACCTCCACGTTCCGTGCTGAAATGGTTCTCGCCTTCGATCTTGCAACGATATCCGTTCCCATCGAGGACCAGACTTCTTTCCGTCTCGAACCATGCGCGCGAGTCCGGCAGAAACGGCCCACAGAAATGTAATCGGCAGCCCGCCGGCAAGTGCATCAGCGAATGAGACTTGACGGTACCCCATAAGGAACCAGGTTACGAATCCTGTCCAAGGCGAAGACCAAAGAACGCCCTCGAGAAATCCAAGCTGAAAACCGCCAGCCCTCGAAACCTTGCGATGATGTTGACGGGTTTCGGCTGAAGGCTGGTAAGGGTTGGTCATTGCGAGCAATAAAAGATCGTCATCAATTTTCAATGGGATATAACAGCTTTGGGGTGCAACATCCGTTGGTGCTTATCGCATCATTCCTGACTCTCGTCATCCATTTCGACCGATGAATACTCGCCGTTGGGTAACAACTCAAAGGCACAAGGTGGGTCTTCCTTTAGATACGGAATCACGCCACGGTCGTAATTGGCGATCGTATTGACGTCATACAGCATCATATTCTGAGGATCGTCAACATAATCTTGCGACTCGTCACCGGCGAAAAAACGCCACCCGCTGTCGTCTGGACCATCCGGAGACTCTCGATAGAAGTATCCGATCTTTGCACCCTCAACGGTGATTCTATCTGTCGCGATACAGTACCCCATCGGCGGCAGGAGCGATTCGATCTCTTCGGCATCGAGCCTAAACTTCTTGTTCATCTTCGTAGAAGCAGTTTGTTTCGGTTGTTTGTTTTCACGAAGTTGCTGGAGGTCAAGACTCTCCGCGCGTTCAAGAAGGTCATTGCCCACTTTGGCAAGTTCATCATGCGACATGCCCCCATATGCGTAGGGATCACGCTGCAGATCCTCACCAGACTCATTGAAGTTTTTCGCAACAAAACGCAACCCAAAAATGAGTAATGCGCCGATTAACCAGGAACCCCAAGTCTTAGACATTCTAATATTCGTTTGCGATGCAATTTGACGGATTATAGATGTGACAAATTCATTCGGACATTGACGAAGCAACGGGAGATTTGAGACGTCGATAGTCTGATCACCAAAGGATACCCTAATACTCTGCAGCTCACATGGCGTTTGTTCTCAACAACGAATCACGTTCATCGATTTTTCAATCTACCCAATGTCCCCCTGATCGATTGCTGCCTTTAAAGTCACAATGCCAGAAGGACATCACAAGCCAGTCAAAGCGGTGCTCCGGCTGCCTTTTGACGACGCGTCTCTGACTTCGCCAAGTGTTCTTCTACGCGGCTCGCGCTTCATGCTCTCCCGTTGAGTCGTCTTCGTTCGGAATGCTGCTAGCAGCAACGTGACCTGATGCCTAATTCGACAAAGTGCTCCAAGACAAACTCGCTTCGTGAAATGAGCTGGTCGTCTACATTCCATGTAGCGAAAACTTCATCAATCGACTCTCGCCAGTTTCAGGTTGAGAAGAAGAAGAACCGCTCGGCGTCCGGGGGCGCACCTTCATAGGTTGCGGTCTCCAAAGCATCTTAAACTCTGAATTCGGCAGAGGCGACTGAAAGCGAGGTGACGTTGGCTGCCTTGAATGAACTGCCCTCACTACGATTGGGCTAACGTTTACATCTCGCAGCTTCTCTCTTCAGACACTCGTCACGGTCAAAGTGTTTTGCACGCCAATAGAACCGCGGGCCAAAAGCAAAAAGAGTCGCGGAAATTGCAACCCCACCGAGGAAGACGCGAATGGAAAAGTGATTGGGCAATTGATGAAGACCTAAGCGAATCGATAAAAATCCGACCGAGCCAGGGGGGTATGCCCGCCGCTTCCGTCACGTTGTCTGCTCAACAATCTAAGATTGAATCACCATGGATGGATCCTTAACGCGTCAAAGCAAGAAATGCGTGGCAGCGCCGACTGCTAGACCTCCGGAAAGTACTTGAAGTACGTTGAGTTGGACCATTCGTTGCCCCAAGGTCCAGAGCGAAGCAATTTCGTTGACCAGCCTCGCCGCTCGAACGAAGCCAACAAGGCGATCGGACATCCATCGCAAAGCAATGCCACAATCTCTCCGGTGACATCCCACGCAAACGACCAGGAATGGTCTTCCGGATCATGACATCGCAGCGAATCTTCGGTGTATCCAGCGGCTGCGGGAGGCGGCCCGCCGAAATAGTTCTTGATGTCTGCCACTGGCGGCGCTTCGATTCGATTGTGCACCCAGACATCGCCGATCGGCTTCAGTTCGTCTGGTGCACTCAAGTAAAGCCAACCAGATGTCCCGTCATCTTCGAAGATCGCGAGCCGATGCGAAACTTCATGAAGAGATTGAATCACAAACCGATTTTCACTCATGATTCGTTTTCAGTTGATCGACTGTTGTGCGATGAACTTGCTGGATTGAAAGCATTGTCCAGGACGTTTTCGTCCTGCTAGATTCTCTGGCTATCAATCGTTTTCGTCCTCATGCCAAGCCCCAAAAACGAAATCAGACGCGCGAGCTTTCTTGTGGCATTCAATGCAGGACTCCATTTTACCAGATTCGATCGAAGAAGGATCTTCAAGGTAAAAGTATTCCCAGTCTCCATTGCTCTCGTCGTAGCCTTTCACGCGTTTGATCATCCCACCGATACCTCTGCCCGAACCTTGCCATCCAGGACTCGCTCCGGTTCGATAACCGAGTATCTGCTTCTCCTTTACGATAACGGAACCAACTTGATAGTCGCGACCCGTTTCGAACGCGGTTGACGCAAGGTCATTCATAAATATCCGGACTGCGCAGTGAGCATGAGGCCCCATTTCGACCCTGGCGTGATCAACCATCTCTTTGGTTGCACCGACACAGAGCATCGCGAGTTGAGGATTCGAAAACACGGGCTTCGGCGTCATGAGTCGAAGACTTTGGTATGACGACGCGATCTTCGCAATCTCTATTTTGGACGCTTTGTTTCCAGACTTTCTGTCATCTCCTTGAAGCGGTCCACCGCTGCAATCGATAAAAAAAGCCGCAAGGGTGAGTGCGACAAGACTTCTCTGGAGACTTTTCGGCTGAGTGAACGGCATTTGTTTCACCTCAAGGATTGATGTCTGAATGACTTACACGCAATCGGTAACCTCTTCGGAGAGTCTCGCCATTCATACTCGAGGCCATGAAGACTCGAGGCCAGGGCGGAGAAACAGACCGCTTCGAGCCATGACATTTCGAAGCCAAAATCAATGTGATGTGATCCCTCCAATCGCACTGTCACCTGAGCTCTTTTACCTCTGATAGTAGACATCATCGAACTCGTCATTAGGTATCCGGTCTATCGCAACCCAACGAATGTCTATTTAGGGCTGCCTTCGCAGCTCAGGACCGGTCAATCCATCGACTCAAAGCCAATAAAAAAGTGGAGCAGGAATCCCATCTCCATATTCGTCATGACCTTCGCCATCTGGCCCGGGCGTTACTGACTCTGCTGTTCGAACTCCCTCCCAAGGTCCGACATCTTCTTCGCATTCATCAAGTGAACTGTAAGCATTTTCATCTCAATCTCGTCGCTAGACATATCCATCCGGGAAATCATCAAGGTATCTCCATTCGAGTGCGTATACATTTTTTGGTCACTCGAATTCACTTTGATTCCCATTTTCGCCTGCATCTCTTTTTCTGCCTTTCCCATTTTTCCAATTGATTCGTCGCTCGTTGCGGTAAAGCCCGCTTGCTTTGCAATGGGATTAACGAGGTCAACGACGGTCTGCATTGGCCCAT
>JBCCKZ010000538.1:0-4544 GCA_039027135.1 Planctomycetota bacterium | reverse complement strand
CCATCGCGTCGAGTGGATTGCTGACAACAATCACGATGGCGTCGGGCGATGTGGCTTTGATCTGCTCGCCCACGCTGGTGACAATCTTGGCATTGGTTGCCAGGAGATCATCACGGCTCATGCCGGGCTTTCGCGGCAAACCAGCGGTCACGACGATCACATCGGAGTTTTCTGTATCGGCGTAATCGGTCGTCCCCGTAATGTTTGAATCAAAGCCAAGAATAGGCGATGCCTGCATCAGATCGAGGGCTTTTCCAGCGGGCATATCCTCCGTCTGAGGTATGTCGAGGACGACAATGTCCCCGAGCTCGAGGGACGCACACCAATGGGCACAAGTGGCACCGACGTTTCCGGCGCCGATGATCGAGATTTTCGCTCTTCGCATCGCTTTGATTTTTGAAAGAAACTATTCGAACGGGACTGCTGTATCGTGTCCGATGCTGCGTTCGACGGTAAGGGGTGTCGGCCTCAAGAGTCGCTCCTAGGTCCTTGCGTTCCTATACAAGTGCAATCCTGTAAATCAAGCATCCTTAGGAGGATCGCAACGGAGCTTGAAACGGCACCGACAGAAACGTCAGCAAACAGCGAAGGCACCTCAATTCATCGGTTCTCCTCCCTGAAACCTCGTTGCCTCGCATCCACCGTCCCAAGGGTATTTGAATTGGGATTGTGTAGGTATTCACGCCGATAGGCAGCGTGAGTCGAGCCTCAAACACGTCCAGACGAGCGATCGGCTCGCCGATTTAGCGTCGTCCAGATGACAACGCCGGTCATCGAGGACAGAACGCCCATCGCGGCAAGGTACCCAATCCAACGTACACCTAGTGGGTCGGATGAGCGTATCCGCTGATCTTTCCAAAGAGACGCCATAATTAGGGGAGAAGTTTGCTTTGCTGATTGGTATCGATCTGAAAGAGCCGAGTCGTACCGCCACAAACGATAGAACCAACCCTCGATTTGCACGGGCAAACGAACCCTCAGCATTCCGCCGGGGTCGGTGGTCTCAAGTGAAGATTCAATGAAAGGAGGAAGTGATTTTGCCACAATTGATAATGGATAGCGATCATTGAATTGGACCTCGTCGTCCACATCGGACTCCGGCTCCTCTTGTGCGGCGTCATTGGAAGCCTTTTTTTCTCCAAGATTCAGCTTCACGACTCGGTTATCACCAAGTGAAGTCATCGCGTCGATCTGATAGTAATGGTCATCACCAATTTCTTGTTGGCGACGAATGCTCTCGATGGCCACCCTTTGGATGCGTACAACCTCAGCATCGAGCTTTACTCTCTTGCCGGTCCATGACTCCGGCTCCCTCAATAGTTCAAAAGCTGTGACTGTCTGTGGTGATGGGGGAGGCAATGTCTCCGGTGTGTCTGTTTGGTTTGATAGGCTCAATATCGAAAAGAACGGATCTGCATCCCGATCGCGTAAAGTCTTGCCATTAAGGTCTCGCAAGCTCTGGAGGTCGCTGATTGCAAATCCATGATTGGCCAACCACCGATGGTCATGGTCTTTGATAAGCTTAGGAGTCGTTTGGATTTGTATCGCGGCGATGGCCGATGAGCCATTCGCATTATTGGGCAGCCGAATTCCGTTGGCACGTAGTTGATCACCGGGCATCGCATCGACGCTGGTGCCCATCACGAAAACACTTATGTTGGATGCTAATGTGATCCACTGGAAAGTCGATGAGTCAAGAAACTCGGCCAACTCTTCGGGTACTTTCACTCGATTGGCATTGCTGACAATCCCTTCGATTGCGACGGCATCACCAACGGCGGGATCGTCTTCGATGTTCGGCAGATTGAGTGGTGTCGTGCTCCGGGATAGTCGGTAAAGAAGTTTGCAGAGTTCGGCTCCATCGCCGGTCACTGGGAATGCGTTCTCCAAACGCTCTTGATTGAATCCCGGGATCTTGTCGATGAACCTTGCCGGTGTTTCCGGTTGGACATCGATGATGCTGTTTAGGCTGGTCTGATCTTCATCAGGCTGATTTTCAATAGGCTGGGCTAGAGCGTGGCTACCCAAGGCCGCGAAGAAAAGCCATCCAATCCAAACCATCTTGTCCATCCAGCCGGCCGGCGGTTCAAAGGTTTGGTTTTCTTCTGCTCGACGTCGAGCCTTGCGAAGTTTTTCCGAGTCTTTTGCTGCATTTCGCATTGCCCAAACTGCTGCAAAGACACCAAGGATGGCGGCAAGGATGAGTCCAACCCATCGCATTGATGTGAGTGGTGAGGTTGTCGGATTGTCTTGCTGGTCTTTGCCGGTGTTGGGGCCTTCGAAGGCGACGAGCCTGCCCACGACAACGGGCGCCATGTCGGCACCAATGCCTGATTGGTAGGAAAGGCGTTTGACAAAAGTTCCCCGAGCTTGAATGCGAGGATTCTTTGTGGGGGTGAACTCAGTCTCCTGTTCAGGTGAGTTTCTTTGGGGATTAGCAAGTGCTTGGAGTTCTGTAGGTACCGAAGGTGCTATCAAGACGATCGGTCGAGGAGTGCGATCGCTTGGCCGAAGCCACATTTGCCAATAGGATCCTTGGGGTCCTTCAACTCTCTGGATGCTAGCGACTCGGCCATCAACGCCAACGGTCGTGCCTCGATAAGTTGTAGGTTGTTGTAGCATCGATAGGACAGAGACCGTGTTTTGGGTCGGGTCGTCCGATGCGCGGGCAAGCCGTTCAGCATCGCTCGGCGTTTCCCATATCCGCAGGAGTTTCGCGAGCGGTTCGCGGTCACTGCGAAGCCAAACGCTCGCGTCGGAGATTCCCTCAACAAGACTAGGTACCGACGCGTAGTTGAGCTCTGACTCACGTTCAAGTTCGCTCGCCTCGGAATCAGGGGCTCGTTCGTCCTCACTCTCAGCCGTTGTTTCCGTCGGCGTATCCAGCCGAACCCGTTGCATCACAACGTCACCGAACAGTGGCTCATACAACCCAGGCTGCGAAGCCGCACGGATCACAACGATCACTGTGACCAGTCCCGCCACCAAACGAAACAGATGACGCGTAGGAGAAGGACGACGCCCGGGACGAATCAGCATTGGGTTGCCGGGAGAAGAGTTCAAACACAGACCTGTGCACATGGTAGCGTGATGCAGCTTTCTAGGCATCTTCGACTAATCGCTTCAATGACGTTTCGGGCATCGCGAAGTCGCATTGAAATGACAGTTGTTCGGCAAACCGAGTGGTCATCATGCGTTTCCCGCGGATCACGATTGAGAGGATTAGGAAGAAAGGTCCAAGATTCAATGTTGACTTTATGACGCGAGTCGTAAACAATACGACTTGTGTCGTAAAAGCTACTCTCCAGGTGGAAGCATGAAGGCGAAAGTTCGGTTGTCGAGCGGCGAGCTTGATTTGATGGATTTGCTTTGGAAACATGGGCCCCTGACGTTGGCTCAGGCCCACGAGCGTTTTGGTGTTGAAGCGCTCGGCTACACCACGATGCAGACCCGTCTGAATCGACTGGTCAACAAAGGCCTTGCCAGCAAATTGGGTCGGCCGGCCAGCTACTCGCCCGCAGTCGGACGCGAGCAAGTGCAGGCGGGGCACCTCGATCAGCTGATTTCGAAATTGGCTGGCGGGAGCGTTGTGCCTCTGGTGGCTCAGCTTGTCCATGATCGCCAGATCACTCCGGAAGAGCTCGAAGAGTTAAGGCGTTTGGTCAATGACGCTGAAGTCGAAGCCGATCAGGCCACGGGAGCAAAGAAATGAGCGAGACGATGTACGCATTCACGATGGCCTCCGGCATGCTCGCCCTCGGAGCTCTTTTCTTGGCGATGGTTTTTCGATGTATCGATATCAGATCGCCTCGACTTAGCCAGCTGTTGGTTTTCGCGGTCTTGATTCAGGGGATGATGATTGTTCGATTCCCGGTCTTGTTGCCGCTGCTCGCGCCGCCGGAAACTGAACTGGTGGATCGCGATTTTGCCCGTGGTGCAAGCCTGTCGATGATTTCTGAGACTCGCGATTCCAAGTTCGATGGGGATCAGGTCATCGGATCGGCGATTCGTCCAGCTACCATGACCACTGCTGAATCGACGCCGTTGGATGCGGCTTCCTTCCAATCTTCCTGGGGCGATTTTCTTTTCGGATTTGTTGTCCCTGGGTGGGCGTGCGGAGTGGTCTTGATCGCGTTGTTGGCGATCGCTCGATACTTGCGTTTGTGTTGGTACGTCGCAAATCTCTCCAATGCACCTGAGAATTGGCAGACGCGATGGGATCAATTGTGCATCGAGTGCAAAATCAAGTCGGTTCCGATGGCTGTTTCCGCGTGTGCGGGGCCAATGTTGGTGAGACGACCATCGGGTTACACCTTTGTCGTTCCCAGTGACTTTTGGGAGACTCTCTCGGCCAACCAACGCGAAAGTGTCATGTTGCATGAAATCGCGCACATCAGACGCCACGACGTATGGCGTAGCTTGTTCGTGCGTTCAATTGCGTTAATGCATTGGTTCAACCCGGCGGTTTGGTGGTGTGTTTGTCGGTTTGAAGAGTCCAGCGAATGGGCTGCTGATGACTTTTTGCGGGGGCGGGGGCGTCACGT
>JBCCKZ010000537.1:0-4547 GCA_039027135.1 Planctomycetota bacterium | reverse complement strand
GGGAACCCATTCGTTTCGTCGAGTTGGAACACGTGGGTGAGCTGGATCGGCAATTCTTAGTAGAACGTCAGCTCATCAGTCGCGAACTAGCCGAAAGCGATGGTGCTCGCGCGGTGGCGATTGATCCCGAGGAAACGTTTAGTGTGATGGTCAATGAAGAAGACCACTTGCGTATCCAAGTCATGAAAAGTGGGCTGAATTTGAAGGCAGCCTGGCGACAGATCGATGCCATCGATGACCAGCTCGAAGGTGCCGTGTTGTATGCCTTTGACTCGAAACTGGGCTACTTGACGGCATGCCCCACCAATGTCGGTACAGGACTCCGTGTCAGTGTGATGCTGCACCTTCCCGCGCTGGCAATCACCCAGCAAGTTCAAAAAGTCTTCCGCGCCATGCAGCGGATTAACGTCACGGTTCGAGGGCTCTACGGCGAAGGCTCTCAGTACACCGGTGACTTTTACCAAGTCAGCAACCAGGTAACCCTGGGTCATCGCGAGGAAGACCTGATCGAACTTGTCTCAGAGAAGGTCGTTCCAGACATCATCGAATACGAACGCAAGGCGAGAGACTTTCTGCTCGGCAAGGGAGAACAGGACCTGGCCGACGAGGTGAGCCGTGCGATGGGTATTTTGATGACCGCCAAGAAAATCAGCAGCGAGGAGACAATGCATTACCTGTCGAAACTCCGCATGGGGATCAACCTCGGTCTGATTGACGATGTAGAAATGAAAACCATTAATCGCCTCTTTATCCACACCCAACCTGCTCACCTTCAAAAAATCAATGGTCAGAGCCTCGGCACGAGCGACCGCAACATCAAACGGGCACGCTATCTACAGTCTCACCTCAGCGGCGATTCAGGTGGGTTAAACTAGAGGCGTTCGAACCTGATCGACGGAACAGCCGATGGTCGTTTCCCTTGGCGTCTGAGTCATATCCAGGTCCAATGCCCGGCGGCAGACTCGCGCCGGGTAGAAGATCGGGCGAGAACGAGCGATGGTGCGGCTTGAAAGGGCTCTTACCAACAAAAGATTGATCCCTGAAAGCGAACTGGCGGACGTAACCAAGCGTGGCGGAAGAAAAGCATCTGATCGAATCGGCGCTGAGCGGAGATCGATCGGCATTCACCGAGCTTGTTGTGTTGCATCGAGACCGCCTATTCGCATCGATGCTGCAAGTTACCGGCAATCCCGAGGAAGCCGAAGAAGTTGTCCAGGACGCTTTCATTCGCGCCTTCGTGAAGCTGGATACGTTTCAGCAAAACAGTCAATTCTTCACCTGGCTTTACCGTATCGCCTTCAACACGGCACTGACTCGCAAACGTCGAAAGCGAGCACGAGTATCGCTTGATCAATACCGCGAAGAAGCCGGCATGGAGATACCCGCGGATGAAGAAACCGTGGACGAGCCAATGATTCGCCAGGAGCGAGTTTCAATGGTTCGCTCCGCTATTGATACTCTCACAACAGAGCACCGCGCGATCTTGTTACTTCGCGAAATGGAAGAGCGAAGTTACGAAGACATTGCAGACATGCTAAAGATCAGTTTGGGCACCGTTCGCAGCCGACTCAATCGAGCACGCAAACAGCTGAAAATCGCTATCGAAAGAATCGAACAGCACCAAGTTTCGCGTTAACGCTTATTCGTCGATCCATCGATCGGTGCAACCGCAAACACTTCGACTCGTTTGCTCGCCCTTAATGATCGGATCGCCAAAGGCAGCCATCGTGACGGGCAAGTCATCGCAAACCTCCTTTGCAATCACCGCACGGTGTGCATCGACATGGCTCTGTCGAGACTGCAGAGCCTTGATGGTCAAGACCAGCGACGATGACACGACCGCAATAGCGAAAATGCAAACCAGCAGGGTCGAGCCAGTACGATGCCGTCGATGGCGAACTTCGAGTGCCGGCAATAAATTCTTGTTTTTGCTTGAATCAATCACAGCACGTCACTCCAGTGTGAACGAGGCAGGATGAGATCGAATGTCTCGATCGCCGTGGACCCCGTTGATGCGTGTGGTGTGATCAGTAGCCTCACGGAGACTTCTTTGTTAACCGTTGTCGTCGGCAGCGACTCGAGGGGCATGATGGCCGTCCGCCAATCGAACTGAACACCGGCAATGGGCTCGACCAGCGTGATCTCTTGTCCTCCGCTGACGTACACCAATCGAGTTGCCGATCGACGGAACTCACCAACGACTGTCGCTCCGTCTTGGATGGTCAGTCTCGCCTGATCAGGTTGTATTTGGACGGTCTCAGTGGCGGCGAGAAGTCGCAACTTTGCATTGATCCAAGCCACTGCATCGCGTCTTTCCAGTTCATCAGACCGGTTCTGGACGTGCTCAACACTCACTCGAGTTGAACGAATCAAACCCGCCAATGGAATCAGCATGACGCCTGCAATGGCTGTCGCGGCAATCACCTCAATTAAGGTGATCGCTTTTCGAGAGCTAAGAGCGTTTTGTTCGCGGTTTCTTCGCATCAGCAGTTCGTTCGATCAAGGGGCTTTCGCGGATGACAATAGGCTGAGAATCCTTTCCGAAGTCTCCTCGGCATCAAGCAAGCTGTTTCGATTCTCATCAATCCAACAAACCACCTCCAAACGGAGGAGAGGTTCTGGCGTCATCGCATGGGCCGTGGCGGTTGCCAACGAACGCATCCTAGGAATCTCAGAGTGACTAGCCGGAACACGACCCGGCTCAAATCCGCGGAGCTCCGTCCCGCTGTAGTTGCCCGAGAGGATGTCACTAAAATTCTGAACATCAAGAAGACTGACCTTCATGTCCTTCCAACGTGAATGCGCCTTGTGCAACAGAAGTTCATGATTCTCTAGCCTATCGGCTTGCGTTGCCGACTGATGGGACCAACTCACCGTGGGAACGAGAACAAGCGTCATCAAAATACACCCGGCGATAACATCAACCAAAGTGGCGGCTCGGCGGCGAACAATATTCTTACGAGGATTCATGGTGCTCACAAAACCGTTCCATCAATGCGTCCTGATAACGGATCGATCTCTAACGTCGCCCGCGCTTCGCCATAGCGAATATTCCATGAGACGGTGTTGCCAGCCTGCCCAAGAGCCTGAAACTGGAAACGTCTCGGCGTCCCCGTGACGATTGCTCGTGTGACGCCACGAGGACGATTACCGACTTCTACGGAAGGCTCAATGCGATACTGTTCTGCTGGTTCATTGGAATCAACGTTTGCAATTTCAAGGACCGTCCAACCGCTGGACCGACGAAGTCGCACATCAATTGATTCGCCGCTAAGACGGGCTGAATCTCTCGCCGATTCCAATCGGTTTTCCAACGCGATCATCACGTCGCGCAATTCACGGCGGTCGTTTCCATCTGCTGGAACGAGAAACAACATCGAGACTGTTGCCATCGACAGCAGTATGGTGGTCGCCATGGCTTCTAGCAGGGTGACACCTCGACGGTGTTTCGGACGAGAATGCATAGGGATTGAGTGAGAGTTTGGTGCTTGCACTCTTCGCCGACGGCCCAATCGACTACTTGGATCGTTCAAAGAAGAATGGCGGAAGGGCTTGTTCCGCCTGGACAAAGAGCCAACGGGCAATCAGGGAACTCATACCCTTAGAAGGGTCAAGCAATGACTGCCACGTGGCTCATCATGAAACAGCTGGAAAAGTCAGACCTCAGTTCTTAACCGTGAAGGTCCCAGTGTTGCGTGTGTAGTTGTACTTACGCACCATTTGATTGACACGTTGACGCTCCTCGGGCGTGTTGTATGGCAGGTAGCCTCGCGTCCCGAGCTCACGCGCATTGTAGGGGAATCGACTGTGCTCAAGCTGGAAGGTTTGAGCCATCGCGCTGAGCGATGCGACTTGTTGCTTGTCCAAATTGGCTTCGCTTTTCTCCTTCATAGGAGCGACTGTAGCCACCGTTGCGGCGGCTACAACTGCCAGAATGATTACAGCGGCAATGACTTCAAGAAGTGAAAACCCGCGACGTGCTCGGCGTTTCATAAGTTGATTACTCCAGGTGGAGGTTTTGGGGGATGAAAGGCTAGCGGTGTCTCGTGGGGCAACACCTCTATGGGGAACCTAGGTCGAGAATGAGCCGCGTGCCTGAGAAATTCCGCCGGAAATCGGTTTGGGCATCTGGATCGACGTGCAGCGATCCGTTGATTCGCTTTTTTGCCGAGTCGATAAAGGCTGGGCGGGGTTCAATTTCACGGCGTCGTCCGCAACCACAGCTACCCTTCCAAATAGAATGGGCAGCGCCACCATTCCTGGAGCCAATGTGACTGAGAACGAAACGCCTCCATCAAGCGATCCCTCCCCGCCAGCGTCTGCAGATCACGGACGTATCCCCAAGAGCGAAACCGAGTCCGCACTGGGCTGGATTGCCAAATCAATTCTTAGCTTTGCCATCCTTGGCTCAGCGGGTACGGCATATGTGATGCTCGGCGAGGCTGAACCACGCAAAGGCTGGTCTCGAGAAAAGTCCCAAGCGATTGTCGAAACGTTTAGTGCCGTTGAGCACCAGGGCATGATGACCATCCAGGCCGATGGCACGG
>JBCCKZ010000536.1:0-4549 GCA_039027135.1 Planctomycetota bacterium | reverse complement strand
GTGGATCGGCAAGATCGATTTGTGGCACCGCTGGTGGTGGTGGAGGGGGCGGATCAGCCAAAACACTTTCCAACAACCAAATCGCACGCTTGAGCGGATGCGAATCGGGATAGTCAGAGTTCATTGCCAACAAGCCCGCCTGCGTCAACAGTCCACCCCGGCGGAAGCCCAGGTTGAGCTCAACACGCCTGAATTGATTGCCGACGACGCCTTTGATTCCATAGTGTTTGGCTAGCCTCTCGTTGACCATCGCATAGTCGCAGTGGATGAAGTCAAGCACGCTGGCATTTTCTCGCAGTAGCTCACTAAAAAAAGCCACCGGCTCTTCCTGCATGGCTTCCTTGAGCAGCGGATCGAAACCACGAACATGTCGTTTGAAATCTTGGAACTCCAATAATTGCATGTCCAGCCACTGATCCACAAAGTGTTTTGCAAACCGATGGCTCCTGGGGTCCGCCAGCATTCGCTGAACCTGAGCCACCAAAACATCCTCATCAGCCAGCCGACCATCGTCCGCCAAACTCAGCAGCTTTTCATCTGGAATGCTGCACCACAGAAACAAAGCAAGGCGATTGGCTAAGAGCCTACCTGAAGCGTCATCAGCCGACGTGGCGCTAGCCCCCGGTTTCCCAGCTAGCGGTCCGCCAGGACCTCCAACTCCATCACCTTGCAACTTGGCATTCCTAGTCGGATCCAATGATTGCTGTTGATTGCTACGATGGTCGTTGGCGACGTACAAGAACCGCGGCGATGCCAAGACCGTCGCCAAGACTTCAGCGACGGCTTCCTCAAACGATTCGCATTGCGGCCTAATCGTTTGGAAGAGTCGGAGCTTACGATCGAAGTCTGATTCAACGACCGCACCTCGCCAGGCTCGCTTCATGAACGCCGCAATGACCGAGCGGGCTCTTGCCGCTTCGTCTTCATTCTCATTTGCGAAACGGAAGATGTTCTGATGAGTTTGAGGTGGCCATTGTTCATAAACGGGAGCCTCGACTCGTACCCAATTCACTTCGGCGGTGGAAGGCGATACTGATCGATTGAGCAATCGAATGTATTCCGATGGGCTAGGCGTCTCGCCCATCGTCCCTGTCGTTCGCACGGAGTTGCGAGGATAGATCTCGCCCAGTGGGAACAACCATTGAACCGTCTGAGGTTCTTCTGGTTTCGCTGTGATGATCGTGTCCTGCTGGCTCACTTGGATGAGGGCCCGCCCCTCGTTGCTCGCTTGCCAACCAAAGAACAGCTGCAGACTCGGTTGGTTCTTGCTTTGGGCAGCCTGGGACGCGCTGACCGTCACACGCATGAAACCTTCGTCGGGCACTTGGTTACCTAACTCAAAGATCAAACGCGGCCCTTGCCCATGAGGGAGCACAGCAACGTGCGAATCCTGCGTCGGCGATGTGATGTTCTCTTCGTCGGGGGCGATGGCGTGCCGAGCCCGATTGTATTTCCATTTCGCTTCCACAAACCGACCGCTGGTACGATCGTGGAAGTGAGCACCGGAAGGAGCCTTCTGAAAACGCTTTTCGAATTCCGCTAGCTTCGCCTCGAGTTTCTCCGGTTCATCCTTCAGTTCTTTCTGGGCCTTTTGAATTTCGTTTTTCTGGTTCGCCCATTCCACCTTCGAGGCCGCCGACATCGAAATCATCCATTGCCGCGTTTCAGGCTGATCGCCGGTCACGATAACGCGATCGAGTGCCTTTCGTGCGATTCGATGAAAAGTTTCGAATTGCGATACGGATAGATGCAAATGATCGGCGCTGTTTTGAAACCCATCTTCGGAGTGGGCTTCGGGTGGGAGATCCTTTGCAAAATCCCAGGGGACGCCGAGCAGGTCTTGTAGTGCGTAGTTGATCTCGTAACGCGTCAATCTTCGAAACGATGAATGCTCCTCCGACTGACGGCGAACCATCGATGCGTGTTGCAGCTCAGTCGCCAACCAATCGACGATCTCTTGTCGCTCGTCATCCTGTAACTCGCTGGCATCGGCCGGCGGCATTTCACCTTTGGTCACGACCGAAAAGACTTCAGCCCACCATTCGGTGTCAGAACCGTTCAGAAGATCGGGCTCAAGCGTATCAACGCGAAAATTGCCTTCGGCGTCATCGGAGCCATGACAATCCATGCAGTGTTGCTCGAGAAGCGGCTGGATGACCGATCGGTATTCGGCCAGATTGGCTTCGGGAACTGCTGCACCCGCTTTGTGATCACCAGCGTTTCTCTCTGCGGCCGATTCCTCACCAGGGGATGTCTCACGGTACCGCGATCGCTCTAGGCCTGAGAGCTTGAGCGAACGGAGCGTTGCGTCGCCAGACGAGGCCGTCGTCGGTTGGCTGGGATCCACTGCGAAAATGTTCGCAGCAGCCAGCGCAACGATGCACAGTGTCCACAGAAGACGATGACGCGGTTTGGCGAGCATGAGGTGGGAGACCCAACGGATGGGCCTGTTTTGGTGGCGGGATCGAAGGGCTGCAACAGCTTCAGGAACGCTTCAATCATTCCTCCCTCGACGCCACCACTTTAGCAAAGACTTCCTCCCGATGCCCACACGCAACCCAAAATCGCATCTTTCCCCGCGTTCGAGACATCTCGACGCACCACTTCATCCCATCTTCCTGCCACCTATCTTCCTGTCCGTAACCCACCGTCTCTCAACCACCATCCTTGAACCTCGGCTCGTGACCCACCACCAGTGAGCCGTGACCCGAATGTGAGCTTGCGAACGAAGGGGCCGGGCAAACACGAATCACCAAGACATTTGTACGCCGAGCACCACATCGGTGCTGACTAGCGTTTATCGGTGGTTCAATAGACAGCTTCGTCCACAGAGTATTTACAACATATTGGGTGGCACCATTCATACCCTTAATGCCGCGACTGATTCTCGCGTAGTGGGTGGCGCCATTTATCCCTTCCGATTTACCTAGGACAGATAAGCAGAGATGCCAAACCTGTGCAAATTGACGCTTCCAGCAGCACCAAGAGCACCTGGATATCCTCAGTTCGTCTCCACCTCAGGTGGCTTGGATTGACTTCCAATACACTACACAGCAAAACGATTACTACCAAAGAAAATAGCAAAGCATGAGACAGTGCCCAGCTTTTCACGGTCCATAGAGCAAAGCCTCCGCAAACTCCCACCCATATTAGAAAAACAAACCAACCAAAGGTCTCGACGAATAAAAACGAAAAACCAAGGAGGGAAAGCGAGTTCAAAGCACGTTGCCAAATCATCGAACGTTACCGTCTATATGACTAGATGGTGGGTGGTACCATTCATTCCCGCACCATTCATTCCCAAAGTGTCTGTGAGGTGGGTGGCGTTCTTTTGAGTGCTTTGCCTAAATTTGATTTTGCGAATTTTGTTGTAGCGAATGCCGCCAAGGCTTTCGATGACCACATCTTGCTTTAGTCAAACGCCGAAACTCTTGGCGAGTTCCGCTACGCTAAATTCTAATCCTGACGCACCACTAGTTATTACTTTTCCTGGACTGCAGCATCCAACTCGAGCAACCATTCGATTCCTGCTGGCACACCTTCTTCGATCATGGATCCATAGTGGCCTCCTGATGCGGTCGTCTTTTGGGTCACATCGACACCGTTGCCTTCAAGTTTGGTTACAAATCTTCGGATCTTGTCTGGAGTCGTATTCAGGTCGTCTAATGCGTTGAAAACGAAGACCGGACACTCGAAGTTGGCCACGTTCAGGGTCGGGCAATGCTCCCGAACGAACTTGGCAAACCCACTGACCCTTAGGTTAATGTCCTGCACGATATCATTGCCAAGTCGATCGGTCACATCGCAGCAGGGTGAGCAGGCGACACAGCCGCGAATGGACTTTGAACGATGGGCCAATGCCAGAGCGATCGTGGCCGCGGAGCTGTGGCCAGCCACATAGATTCGACTTGGGTCGACAAAGTCATAGTTAACCAGGGTGAACTTCAAGGCGTTAAAGGCATCCTTCAAGCCACCATCCGCCGAAGCGTATGCTTTGGCCGCCGCGTACGCTTGGCGATTGAGATAATCCCCATCGAACTCCCCATCAACCGCATACGCGATCACGACAAACCCCGCGCGAACGTACGGCAAGTGCTCGGGAACATCACCATCGGCCAGCGGCATGCCGTGAAAGATCCGAGACCCCGCGGGAGCAATCAAGATGCAAGGAAGCTTCTTGCTGGGTAGTTCGCGTGGATGATAAACCCAGACCTCATTTCCCGTCTCGGGCACGACGTGCTTCTGCTGGACGATATCTGGAGGTATCGAATGCTGTGCATGCCCCTGGGAGGCAAGCGATGTGAAAGCCAGACAAAGGCTTAACAGGAGTCTCATCAGAAGCGATCCACCAATCGTCATTAGCAAGGTGATTCATGCGTGGGCGTTACTTTGATTCGGCCCACCGCGTGAAAGCATACAGGTTATCAAAGGCGGCGACGGCTAGTGCTACGCGTTCGTAAGCCTGGCGGGGTGTGTTTGTGGCATGAGAAGCCGGAAGCCTGGCGGCATCCGCTACGGTGCTGGAGAGGGCTTAGGCTATCTCGAGGAT
>JBCCKZ010000535.1:0-4552 GCA_039027135.1 Planctomycetota bacterium | reverse complement strand
GGAAAGTCGTGCCAGGACTTGGACATCTCTACGCCGCCGCCGCGACACTGACTGCGACCGTGGGAGCAGGTGCTGCAACGGATTTTTATTTTAGGTCTTTGGCCAAAGGAACAACGCCAACGGCCGAGGAACTGAGGGACGCTTACTCGGGAGCTGTTATCGAAGCGAAACAGAGATTTTCAGAACTAAGGAAGAATCGCTTTGAAAAACTCCCAACAAACGACGTGTCATGATCGACAAACGCATCTGGTCGTCTCCGCTACTCATTGCATCGCTAGTTTTACCAGTACTCGTCTATGCCACCTTTGGGGCAATTCTGGTCTGGGACAGCCCTTACCACGTTCCTTTCTTAATCGCTTGGTCCTTGGTCGTTTGTGGCCTGGCATTAGTCCATGCCATTCATCATCGCGTTAACAGAGTCGTCCAAGTCGCCCCAGCCGATGCTCCAAATTACTTCGATGACTCGGATCGCCAGGCAATGTCCCATGTTCGCGATTTCCAGATCGAAGCCGCTTTAGAGCTCAAGAAACAAGGCTGGAAATTAGAGGCATTGCAACCAAGCTGCTTTAACCTCATGCGTCGGCTCGCCGACCAGAATCACGAGCGGCAATCGAATGACTTCGCCGGATGCTTGACCCTCTCAGAAATCGCCACCTTCGTACGAGTCATCGGCGAGGATGCAGAAGTATTTCTTGCTGAGCACTTACCCATGCATGAATCTTGGACGCTCGATCGAATCTGGACCGGTTATCGATGGTCGAACCAACTCGGCAAGGCCAACCAGCTCGCTTGGTTGGTTTCCACGCTGGCTCGACCAAGCAATGCGATTCGATGGCTGGTATCGAAAAGCACTAGCGACCCGATGGCACAAAGCATGAAGGATGAAATAGCAAATAAGGTCTTCATGCAGCTTTGCGGCCATTTGGGAGTCGTCGCGATTGACCTCTACCGCGGCCGGATGAAAGGCGGCTACGAGGCTTATCGAACGCACTTCGCCGCGGTTCACGCGAAGTCTTCCACCCACGAAGGAGAAAACACCAACGAAGACTCTCTCGAACACACCATCCGCGTTGCCATGATAGGTGGACCATCGTCGGGAAAGACCTCAATCGTCGCCGCACTGACTGGAGAAGGCGAATTTGACATTGATGTGATTCCTTCGGAGGGCCAGGGTACGAGGCATCGATGTCAACTTGAGAGCACCGTGATTGAATTCTGGGATCTACCAAGCCTATCAATTGACGCAAATAACGAGGCAAGGCTCGCTGGCCAATCGCCGGGGCGATCCTT
The DNA here is from genome assembly GCA_039027135.1 of Planctomycetota bacterium. Classification (GTDB taxonomy): domain Bacteria; phylum Planctomycetota; class Planctomycetia; order Pirellulales; family Pirellulaceae; genus Rubripirellula. The sequence goes on along the minus strand of JBCCKZ010000535.1, from coordinate 3,262 downwards.
CAAGAAAGACCTTGCAGCTGTCGACGCACTGATCGTAGTCGCTCGTTCCAACATGCCAGCCCATGCTCCCAACGTTCGAATCTGGAATTGGCTTGACGGCCTATTCGATGGGCACGAAGACCCACCAAGGCGTTTGGTAGCTGCAACTCACATTGATCAGCTACCTCCCGCATCCGTTTGGGAACCGCCAGTCGATCTCGATAGCGATGACGCTAAGTCCATAACGATTCGTGACGCGAGAACCTATATCGCAAATCTTCTAGCGATTCCAACCGAACTGGTAATCCCCGTTTGTACTTTGCCGCAGGCGCCGAAAAGAGACGGTTTGGACGAACGGTTTCTACCCGCGCTACTCGATCTACTTAGCCAGCGCAAGCCTCAGGTAGCCATGAGAGCATTGGAAAAGCAGATTCAATCGCGCCGTCGAAAACAGGTGATCGCATCGATGGGCAACCTCGCTTCCAAGGCAATCGAGATCGCTATTTCAAAAAGTGCTGACAGGTCGTCATCACCGCAGCGACGAGTATCGGAATGAGCGCAGCGAAAACAGTGTTCGTCATCGGCAAAAGTACTGACGATGCCATCGGCGTGATGTCTCCTCGTGAATCACGATAGATCGACATGAGCGCTCTCCATGCTTGGACACCAACTGCTGATCCAATCGTGAAGGTGAGTGCGAGAATGATTGCAGTTTGCGAGACTTCGCCCTCCGTTTGGCTGAACATGATGTACAGCGAAGCTGCCGACGAACCACCGCCAATGAGCAGGACATAGATCACGGACCAAAACCAATAACGCCGACGCTCTCTTGAGCTCAACATGCCCCATTCTGATTTATGGGATCGATTGACGGCTTGGCATTGCCCACACCGCAGCAGCGACGGCCCGACGTTACCGTCCAATAGCCGCCAGGAACATCCGGTGATATGTCGACAGTGGGGACACCGCGTGGGTTTCATCGAGATGGGATCAAGCAGGTTCCGAGCAGATAACGGAGTGTGTTCCGCTGAATCAATGGTTGAAAAGTATTGAAGCATGGCTCCAGCCACTCACTCGGAAAACAACCCCGTGACCTGTAGAAGCCAAGTCTGTGAAGGTTAACTCCTCAAAAGCATCTCGGATCCGAAAAGCAGTGTTTGAACCCTGACGGCAGGTTTTCACGCGAATCATCGTGGCACATTTACCGATTTTGACGAGAAAACACCCACGGATCATTCCATCGCTTGCTCCAGAATGACGCACGGATAAACTCCGTGTCATGACAAACGCTTCGAAGTACCCCGAAACGGACCCACCCCCCAACAAGGCTAATGATGGTTCCGGTGTCGAACTGCAAACCGAATCCGGTGAACCGATCTATTACGATGCGAACGATATCCCACTTTGGTGGTCTTGGATGTTCGCGGGAACTCTGATTATCGCCCCTTTCTATTTGTTGGTGCATCACAGCGGCAATGAGAATCGGACTGCCGTCGGTTCTTATGAAGTTGCGTTAGCCAAGGCGATGAACGCTCAACTGGATGCATTGGGAGACGTCAGCCTTGATCGCGATTCGATGGTCCGATTCATGGACGAGCCATCGTGGCTTCAGGTAGGAAAATCGGTATTCAAGGCGAACTGTGCCTCGTGCCACGGGCAAAAGGGTGAAGGCATGATTGGCCCGAACCTTTGTGATGACCACTACAAGAATGTTTCGAAAGTGGAGGATTTTCTGAACATCCTGGCCAACGGCGCCGCCGGTGGTGCCATGCCAGCTTGGAAAGGAAAACTATCTGATGTTGAGATCGTTTTGGTTAGCGCTTACGCAGCCAACCTAAGGAACTCTGATCCACCGGGTGCCAAGGCAGCCGAAGGACGCGAAATTCCCGCCTGGGATCTCTAGGAGTAAGGCCATGGACTCGGCCGTCGAGACGAATTCTCGCCAATCGCTCATTGATCCGACTTTCCTGTTTCGCTTCGAAATGAGTCTGGTCAAACACAAACCAACGTGGTCAACCAAGGGACTAACGCTGCCAGAAGCGTGCAGAGTCGAATCACTGGGAAACCTCGCGGGACGCCCATCATTCGCCGATGTCCGAATCGCATGGTGCGATGAAGGAATCGCGGTTTGGGTTAAGGTCACCGGCAAGCGCCAAGATGTTTGGTGCCGAGACTCTCGGGCGGACGATAGCGATGGCCTGCACCTTTGGTTTGACACCCGATGCAGTCCTGGTATCCACCGTGCAACACAGTATTGCCATCGTTGGGTGTGGCTTCCCAGTGGCTCTGGTAATCGCCGCGATCAACCTTACGCAGCGTTGCTTCCGATCAATCGCGCCAGGGCAAACCCCAAGAGCACTCGCAACACCGACTATCGGATCACTTCAAAGTTGAACCATGATGGCTATGAGCTTTCCGGCTTCGTCGCAAAGACATCGTTGACCGGTTTTGATCCTCAACAACAGCCACGCATCGGCTTGTACTACGCGGTGGTTGACCGAGAGCTCGGCTGGCAAACACTCTCGCTCGGGCCAGAGTATCCCGTTATGGAAGATCCCAGCCTTTGGTGCGAAGCCGTCCTTGAAGGATAATCTCCACCTACTGATTCCATTTTTGGGTAGCTTCCTCTTTGTTGGGGGACTGATCGCGAGCAAGTCCGCTTCTCAGCGAGGCGTTTCTTCGTCCGCGGTGTCTTTGGCAACGAACCTCATCTGCTCGATCGCCTTCATTCCATTCTGGTTCTTCGGCGGTGAAGTTCCAGAAACCAATCTTTGGTGGCAACCCATCATCTGCGCAACCCTGTTCATGGTTGGCATGGCGTTCACATACGCCTCGGTATCGGTTGGAGACGTCTCAGTCGCTTCACCCGTGTTCGGTATTAAAGTTCTTTTGGTCACGATCGTTTTGGCGATCGCCACGCAAAAGATGCCATCGAACGCTCTCTGGATTGCGTCTGCGATGGCAACTTCTGGAGTCGTCATCGTTCAGTGGACGGGCGTTGGCGATGCCAAGAACACCGCATTGACAATACTGCTGGCGTCGCTTGCGGCATGCTGCTACGCCGTTCTCGATGTCTTAATTCAAACGTGGTCGCAATCATGGGGCACGGGGCGTCTCCTGCCAATCATGTTCTTGATTGTCGGGCTGCTTTCGCTACCTCTTCTGTTGCGAATTGACTGGAAGCCCATCCGGACGAAAGCGGGAGCAAGCGTCTTATTGCTTGCAGCAATCTTGATGACGGGACAGGTGATTTCGATCGTGGGGACGCTTTCGCTCTTCGGCG
>JBCCKZ010000534.1:0-4561 GCA_039027135.1 Planctomycetota bacterium | reverse complement strand
CAGCGTACCACCGCCAACGATTCACTTGATAAGCCTGTTCGCGAATCGAACCTTCGCGACCGACGGCAATCGGACCAGCCAAAATGCCGCCTCCAGAGGTGTAGCGAAAAACACGAACGGCTACCACGTGTTGGCTTCGGTCCGCAAGCGAGGAGCGAGGGACCGGGGATCACCAAGCAATCAAGTGGTAATCCATCAAAGCGAGGCGGCATGCGTCCCGCACGTCCAATCAAGCTGCCATCGAGGTAAACCTCGCATGCATCACTGACGACACCAATCGATAATGCCAAGTTTGAGTCTGTTTCAACATCAAAGTTGATTGGAGCTCTTGAGTCGATTACTTCCGATGCAATACGTCTGTTGCCCTGAGTTGGAAACTCGAATGAGAACCGGTACCAGCCGCAAATCTGCATGCCAAAAGGATCGAGCTCCTTCGCCCAACTTTGGGGAACCTGAACAACTTCCCAGTTTGAATCATCGAATCCTGGATCGGCCCACTCGAGATCATCCCCGAAGCGGAACTTTGCCGAATCTAGTTTCGATGTTTCAGCCGCTGCTGACGCGACCATGAAGCAAGAAAGCAAGAACCAGGTAATGAAGCGAGGTAGAGCACAAGTTCGAGGCGTTCCAAAACTATCAAAGCATCGGTTCTCCGATCTCGATGATCCAGTTTTCCCATACGACAACGCGTCCACCCTCAAGGCCCTTTCAAACAGCATTTGGTTAGCCCTGCCGGAGTAGCAGCCATCGTCGCAACCTACCAAATCTCAAGTCGATCGATCCAAGAACTTGATCCATCATTGCGTCCTAGCTGGCGGACGCGTCCGCGCCTCAAGCGTTGGGAGTTTCGCTCGTAGGGTATCGAGAATCTCTGCGTACTCAGCTTTGTTCACTACGTTTGTCCATTCATTCGGATCTTTGCGGTGATCGTACAACTCTTCACCGCCATCTTTGTAAACGATGTACCTGAAGTGATCATCACGCACTGCGTAGCTACCATATTCAGTCGTTGTGATCGCGACGTCGTTCCATTTCGATGCTGGATTTTCTAGAAGTGGCCGAAGGCTTTTTCCATCGACGTGCGCCGGCATTTCAAGACCTGCAAGATCGGATAGAGTGGCGTAAACACCTTGCAAAGAAAGTGCCTCCGTTGATTTTGAACCGGGCTTCGTGAGCCCCGGTGCCACAACAATGAAGGGCACATGAGTTGTCCGTTCCCAAAGCGTGAATTTTCCCCAACAATCCTTCTCGCCCAGGTGAAATCCGTGATCAGACCACAAAACAATGATCGTGTTATCTGCTCGACCTGATTCGTCGAGTGCCTCGATGATTTTTCCGACGATGGCGTCAGAGAAAGAAACACTCGCCAAATACGCCTGAAGAGCGCCCATCACCTGATCGGATGGATTTGAAAGGCTAGACAAGGCATCAAAACCCAAACCAGGCTCCTTGTTAGAAGACTCTATAGCAGCCGTGTCCGCACGATCATTTTCAAGGAATGGCGGAAGCTCAATCTCATCGATCGGATGAAGATCAAAATACTTTTCCGGTGTGTACCAAGGTAGGTGAGGTCGATAGATCCCGACCGCGGTGAATCGCGGTGCGGTCGAATTTGACTGAAGCTGATCGATGATCCAGGTCGCAACTTGACCGTCGCCCATTGCACTATCCGACGCGATCACCGGGTGAAAATCAAACCACCCAGTCTCGACGCCTCCTCCACGAGAAGGTTGTTTGGTTTGACCAGCCACAGGATAAATCTCATCGACCAACTGTCGCTTCGACGAGGGAAAGTACGCGTCCCAGGCACTAGTATCTTGCTGACCAATCGCACCTCGGATGCTGTACGAGTGCGCGTGAAAGATCTTGCCAGCCCCAACCGTTCGATAGCCATTGTTTCGGAAATGCTTGGGAAGGGTGACGACATCACGAACACCAGGTGTCTTTCGCCAATCAATCTCATGAGAGTAAAGACCGCTTTTGAATGGGCTCATACCCGTCAGCAATGCGGTCCGCGTGGGCGTGCATGAAGTCCCCGGTGCGTGAGCGTTGGTGAAGATCATTCCCCGGGCTGCCAGGGCATCAATGTTTGGTGTCTTCGCTTGATACTGACCTCCCATTGCTCCGACCCAGTCATTCAGATCATCAATCGCGATGAAAAGAACATCAGGCTTATCGGAAGCACCCGTGTTTTCCGCCGGCGCGGACTGCTGGGCGAACGACGAGCCCAAGAGCACTAGTGCGATGCTTGGAGCAGGAAGGAAATAGGCAAGCGACTTCATGAGAATTCTCTCTGAGCCGGCGTATCTGTGATGCTCGGAACAACAATCGATGACATGATGTTAAAACTCTTGTGATCCAAAAATGGCTTTTCGAAAACTAATTCTCAAAACGACAAACGGCTCAATGAAAAAGATCCCAATTCTAGCGTTGCTTCTGATTGCTTTGATGACTTGCCACTCAATTACCTATGCGACCGAATTGAGCGAAGGTTTCGTCAAGGAGTTCAATGCGGGTTTTGACCGAGCGATGAAGCCGAATCCCGAATTGGTAGAGAAAGCCCGCGAAATTGTGGAACGCATTCCACTGAAGGTACAACCAAAGAAGAAGCGAAAAGTCCTCATCTACGGTATCTCTTGGGGCCCTCACCGTGTTGGAATGTTAACGGCGGTAGAGACTCTGAAGATGATCGGCGAAGAAACAGGAGCATTTGAATCGGTCATTTCACTCGACCTTGCCAACTTCGAGCCTGAGGCTCTTAAACAATTTGATGCGGTCATCTTCCCTAATTCAACCGGAGACGTCTTTGTGCGTCCGGTCGCAAAGAACGCAATCAAAGAGTTACCAGACGAGGAACAAAAGCGACAGTTAGCCAACGCGAACCGATTGGCCAACAACCTAGTTGAATTCGTCGAGAACGGAGGTGGCTTTCTTGGCACTCACGGTGCCACCGATTGCAATATGAAGATACCTGAATACATCAGCATGGTTGGAGGTGCTTTCTATGGGCATCCGTGGGGGCCAAATCACACCGTAACCATCACGGTGGATTCGCCTGATCACGGTCTTACACAAGGCATCTTCAACAACGAGGAGTTCCCATTCAACGACGAGATCTACGAATTCAACAGGTTCTCCAAAGAAAGAGTCCGCGTACTGCTCTCATTGAACATTGAGAAGTCAGATCCGCCGGGCAAGCCAATGAAAACGGATTACGTTCCAATCGCATGGGTTAAGAAACAGGGTCAAGGACGAGTCTTTTTCTCCTCGCTCGTTCACGCTGAGAAAACCTGGTCCGACGAGCAATTTTTGAAGTTTCTGATACCAGCGCTACAGTACGCGAAGGGAGATTACCTCGTTGATGATTCGTTGCAGTGATCTGATGGAAAAGCATGACGCCCCCCAAGTACCGCAGACCATTTCAATTCCGCTGCAAGGCAAGAAACCTGATCAAAACCTTTCAGCTACAATTAAACATCGATGATTCCAGAGTCGTTATCTAATTTCTAGTAGCGATAAATGCTGCCTGCTCTGCCATGCTTTTGATCAAGTGAACAGGGTTAGCCAGTCAAACCTCAGGTTACATGGTGAAGCACAATAACAGCGTATCGTATGGCTGGTCGATTGGTTTCGCAGTTCTATTGACCTCCACAGCGGCGGCTGGCAACAACATCGAGTTTGCTCGCGATATTCAGCCGATTTTGGCGAAGCATTGCCTGCTTTGCCATGGTCCAGATGATTCCGAGGGAGGACTGCAGTTACACGACCGTGAATTAGCTTTGGCAGAATCGGATTCTGGCTTGCATCCAATCGTTCCGGAACACTCCGATCAAAGCGAACTGCTGACACGGATCACGTCGGAAAACCCTGATTTTCGCATGCCACCGGATGGCGATGCGTTGACCACCGAAGAAGTCTCCGTCTTGCGTCAATGGATTGACGACGGTGCGAATTGGGAGGTTCACTGGGCTTATCGTCCTCTTGATGCAGGTCCCCTTCCATCAACAGCAAATTCATCTTCAATCGCAAACGATATCGACCGTTTTGTCCTTGAAGAGCTCGAGGAACGTGGCATCGAGCCGTCTCCACTGGCGGATCGATACACGCTACTCAAACGGCTGCACTACGATCTGACCGGACTGCCTCCAACTCCCGAACAAGCAGACCTTTTCGCCGACGGGCGTTCCGATAAGGAATACGAAGATCTGGTTGACCAATTGCTGGCCTCACCCCATTTCGGTGAGCGTTGGGGACGTCACTGGCTTGATAAAGCTAGGTATGCCGATTCCGATGGCTACGAAAAGGACAACCATCGACCCGACGCGTGGCGTTATCGCGACTGGGTCATCAACGCAATCAATGAAGACATGCCGTTCGATCAATTTACGATTGAACAACTGGCTGGCGACATGCTTCCTGACGCTCAACCGCTCCAGCGTCTGGCAACAGCATTCCACCGACAGACATTGACTAATTCAGAAGGAGGCACTGATAGCGAGCAATGGCGTGTTGCGGCCGTGATGGATCGCACTGAGACCCTTGGCACAGTGTGGCTCGGCCT
>JBCCKZ010000533.1:0-4575 GCA_039027135.1 Planctomycetota bacterium | reverse complement strand
CGGCGACGTGGATGCCGCCACATGCGGATACGGCAGCGAACGGGTCATGTGGTACGAGAACGATGGTATGGGGAACTTCTCTCTTCACCGAATTGCAGAGAATCAGCAGAGCTACGACTTGCGGGCCGTTGATATGGACGGCGATGGCGACCTGGATCTACTCAACGCCGGCCGTGCTACTGGCAACGTGGTCTGGTACGAGAATCGATTGGGTGAGTCCTAGAGCCGATGATGTGAGATGATTCCAGATGCGAGAATTCGCATTCCATTGACACACGGTTCGCGTTCGAGAGAAGATAGCGTTCGCAATGAGATGCGGTCTTCATCGTGACCTTACACCTCCACGCTCGCTTCCTCAAAAGGCCTCATCGTTTTTTCCAGCATTAAACCGTTTGCGGATAGGATCCAAGAATAGATGAATCGAACAATCACCAACGCTATCCGTTATCTCATGGATGAATGGTTGCCACCGGCCGTAAGGGATAGCAAGCTCTTCATGTGGCCTTTTTTCTATATCTGGTTCAAAGGAAAAGGGTTGGATGTAGCGATGAATTTTAAGGCGAAGGTCTATTCGTTTACCGAGGAAGATTACGAAGAACTTTACCGCACTCAAGAGACCATGGCTCGCGATCGGGTCACCGATCTCAATGAACCGAGCATTAAGTTCATGCTCGATAAACTGGACAAGGATGCCAAGACTCTAGTGGATATTGGCTGTGGCAATGGGTACTGGCTTAGCAGGATTGATAGAAGCAGGCATGATATCTCTGCGTGCGATATCAAGAACAATTTGAAGTTTGTTGATTGCCCGTTCTACGAAGGAAATGTCGAGCACCTGCCATTCGAAGATAATCAATTCGATATCGTTACTTGCCATCATACGCTCGAGCATGTCATGGACGTTCGGAAGTCCGTTTCTGAACTCAAGCGTGTGGCGAAAAAACAAGTTGTTTTAGTGGTGCCGAAGCAGAGGTACTTTTATTACACGCTCGATCAGCACATCAATTTCTTTCCATTCAAAGAAGTTCTCGAACACGCAGTAAGTATAAAAGACCATAGCTGCACGAGAGTCTGGGGAGATTGGGTGTATGTCGGGTTTCCAACGGATGAAGACAACGGCTGAAAGGTATGGAGCCGTCTTTGACTAGAAAAGAATGAGGCGAGTGGAGCATGGGCGGTGATGCTTAGCCAACGATCAGACAGCGTGTTCTAGTTCAAGCATCTCGTGAGGAGAAGCTCAACGCTGCAGGGAGTCTGTTTTTGCGACCCGATAAATGCAAGTTCCGGTTTCTGCGATTTGGTGCTTGAGTTGGGGCAAGCTTCGTTCGCTCGACTGAAGTTGATCCGTCCAGGCGGACATGTCATCGGTCGATGAAATCAACCAGGTTTCTTTCTCAGGGGAATGCGCCCCATCAACATATGTCTCAACGTTCCCTGTGATTATTCCGTACATGCCGATTTCATGGACATAGGGCGAAAGAGAATCCGATAGCAATACTTCACTTGATCCGGTCTCGCCGAGGCCGCCTTCTGCTTTGAACAGGTAGAGCCATTCAACCAGTTTTGCGATTTCATTGTTGCGGTGCCCTCCAACCTGTGTGTAGGTCGGACCGCCGTGCGTTCTATAACTCTGTCTAATTTGTCTGGTGCTAATGACGGTAAGCAAGGCTACTGATCCTAAGAGGAACCAATGGCTCATTGCCCTGACGGCATCCTGGTTTTTGGTGAGTCGTGAACCAAATCGTTCCAATTGGACCCTACCGAATGCTGGTAGATAACGCGTCGCAGCATCGAGGGTTAGGACGCCGAAAGATCCTAGGTACATTCCAGAAACCCAGTTGGGGATGTCTTTAGCCCAATCCCAAACATGTTGTGGACTGAACGGTAGATTTTCCGCAGTGCAAAAGTTCGCCATCAGCAGCGCGGGGATTAATGTAACGATCGGGAAGCACATCCAAGCCATTACACCGGCGTTCTCATGTCCTCGGTAAAGCAATAGGCAAAGAGCCAGGCCGATGAATCCCGATGCTGCAAAATTGTTCTGAGATAGGAAAACGTCCAAGATGTGAGACTCGCCATCCAGTGGGGCATAGCCATAATGAAAATTGACTGGCATAAGAAATACGACCGAGAGGGTTGCCAGTGCGAATGCCGCCAGGGGAAGCGACTTTGGAATCGTGAAGCGAGTTAGGACTAAATCTCCAATCCACTTGTCCAAGCAATAGGTCGCCAAAAGTGGTACCAATACAACTACGCTAGAGCCGAACCACCCCAAGCTGGTCATGGCTAAAAATGAGACCACCAAGGCGATCGAGCTGGTTGTCAAGCAACAGTAGAAGAGTCGGAACAATCGAATCCGATTGATGGCGAAGACAGCAAAGACTCCGACCAATATCCAAGCGTAGGGCACTGCCATCGCGCCAAATCCAATCGCGGATGCCATCGATAATGATGCCACCCAATACCATTGGCTGTCTTCCTCTTTCGCGGTGATTAATTCGGCAGCTAAGGCGAACAGGAACATCATCGCCAACGCCGTCTCTTTGCCGGTTTCGAAAATGCCATACTTTCCGAGCATCGTTCCGGTGACCGTCATTTGTAGAATCAGGGCATACCAACCGATGTTCTCTGATCTCAGGCCACGTAAGCTGGCCAAGGCTTCGACCATTCGCCGGCAAGTCAAAGCAAGTAGCAGCGAAGCAAGGATCTTGATGGCAACTGCAATCGTTGGAATGGGAAGGATTCCATCCAGCGTCACGCAGGGCATTCGAAGAAAGCCGATATACGATATCGCGCCGTAACAGTTGTTTAGGGCCTGACTGGGGGAGTCAAGCGATCTGGCGAGCCAAACGATGGCGGCGTTGTCGAGGCTGTGCGGAGCAAGAAGGCAGCCAGAAGCACCAAACACGAAGCCAAAACCAGCCTGCAATCTACCCGCGATATCCCATTTGGTAGGGGAAAGCCACCCGATCTGCTTCAGCAGTGCGGCTCGACTCTGTGGAAATAATAAGCCACTGAATAACGCATCAAGTAATAGCTTGCAGATAAGTAGATTGGGGACCCACTGGATCCCAAATTGGCCGAGGGCATGCAGCGTTAGCAATTGCCAGCCCAGATAAATCGAGCCAAATCCAAGGCATTGAAAAAGGTATCGCGAGCGAGTCTGGTTTCCGAGTGTTTCACTAAAGCAGATGCGATGGAGAAACATTCCTGGGAAGATCATTCCGAATAAGAGCTGGGCCGCACAGATTAGGCCACTGGCTAAGAGGATTTGCATGGATTCTTGGGGTCTGAAGGCGTGCTTTCTCTTCTTTCGAGAAAGGAGATATCAAATGCCTCGACGTTTCGGCTATCCCAAGTGTTTCATGTTCATTGGACGGATGGCGGCGTGAAACACCGACCATCTGGTTCTCCGTTCGGGCGATGCCCTAGCAAGTCCGCCGTAGGCGAGCAAGAAATGACATGTCAGCTTCGAAGTTGCGGTCTCTTCACATGCTGCCGAATGTGCAGGGACGGAAAGGATTCCACTCACTCCGTCGCCGACGATTGCAAGCATCGAGATCGATCTTCCGATCAAATGCTCAAATAAAGCGTCCGCAAGTGATTTAGAGGTTTCACTCGCAGGGAAGTTGCGTTCATGTTTGCCCGGATCGCTCGATCGGAACGGACCGATGCATTCTTGACATTAGTACTTGCCGTACTTGAGAGCCTTCAGCGAGGTCGCCTTCGAGCCGTAGTAAGGCGAATAGTATTTTCCGAAACCGCCTCTGTTCACGCCGGAAAAGTTGTTTCGGTAGAAGCCGTATCGAGCATTCGCGCTGGACGTCGATCGGCTTCCGTAAAAACCCGCTCTCGCGGAACCGAAGCCACCAACGCTTCCATAGCGACCATAACTGCCGAAGGATTTGTAGCCGTAGGGGCCGTAGGCTTTCGTCGTGCCTGAACTGGCAAATACAGCAGTCGTCATGATGGCAGTCAGTACAAAATCTCTAAGTTTGAACATGGTTTTCTCCGAGAGATGAAATTCACGAGTGGGCTCGATCGGAAAGCCACTCGGTCGTTTCAGTGACGTGGTACAAGGCTCTGACGTCATGGATATCTCGATGCTTACGAGAATTTTTAGGATTCGAATTCGTTTCGTGGGTTGGCTATTGAAAACGAGGGTCATCCGGCGTGTCGGTTCCGCCTATCACGGGGGAGCTCTTGGCTCGGCGAGTAGCTAAAATCGTTCATGTATGAATGAGACCAACGCAGCGATTACCATTCAGTCGGATTTAAGTTCTCCGATTCAAAACACGTCGGCGCCAAACGAAGCGTCGCTGCGATCTCCGCGGATTCAGAGAGCGTCTGCCGAGCATTCTGGATTTGCCGGCGAAACTTCTCGTCTCTTGCGTCGCCGTCTCATTGCTTACCTCTCCGTTAGCCTTGCAGTGATGGGGCTCGGTTTGGTCGTGACGATGTTTCAGCCCGCGCCCATGCTTCCCATGCGAATCTCTGTCGTGTCAACGCTGGTGGCTGGATTGCTTGCACTCTTTACGGGGCGGGACCTTTCGCTGCGAAAGTTGCGCACGATCG
>JBCCKZ010000532.1:0-4583 GCA_039027135.1 Planctomycetota bacterium | reverse complement strand
CCCGGAAGTGACGTTCCGGTTTGGTTAATCGACCAACCTCAATACTTCGACCGCGAGGGACTCTACAACTCAGCCGGTCAGGACTATCCCGACAACGCCGAGCGATTCACATTCTTCTCGCACGCGGCCATCCAATTGATGCGCCGGCTCGAGAAGCCAATCGACGTCGTCCATTGCAACGACTGGCAAACCGGGCTTGTCCCAGCCCTTTTGAAGATTTTTCCGTGGGAAAGTTCTGAGTCCTCGGGAGAACATCGAATCACACCCAAGACTGTCATGACCATCCACAACATGGCCTACCAGGGTGTCTTCCCCAAATCGACTTTCGAGATGATTGGTGTCGGTTGGGAGCATTTCCGATCCGACGAGTTCGAGTTTTACGATCAGGTCAACTACCTCAAAGTTGGGCTGGCCATGGCCGACCAGGTCACCACCGTCAGCCCAAGCTATTCGCATGAGATCCGAACACCCCAACAGGGATGCGGCCTTGATGGCCTGCTCAACGCCAAGGGAGATGACCGTGTGACTGGAATCATCAATGGCATCGATACTGAAATCTGGAATCCCAGCACCGATCCTCACCTGACTCGGAACTACAGCGTTGACTCTTGGCGAACCGGTAAAGAGGCCAATAAGATGTCTTTGCAAGCCGATTTCGGGCTGACGATCAAAGCCGACATCCCGGTTCTGGGTTTGGTAGGCCGTCTGGCCTCTCAAAAGGGATGGGACTTGATTCTTCCCGTCCTTCGCCAGCATCTCGAGGAACAAAGGCCGACCCAATGGATGATCCTCGGCAGCGGCGATCCAGCGATCGAAGCCGAGCTGACACAACTTCATCAGAGGTTCCCGGGTCAGCTGGGACTACACGTCGGCTTTAGCAATGCTCTGGCCCATCGCATCGAGGCCGCGTCCGACTTCTTTGTCATGCCCAGCCACTATGAACCCTGTGGACTAAATCAGCTCTACTCACTGCGGTACGGGACTGTGCCCATTGTCACACCAACTGGTGGTTTGGCGGACACGGTGGTTCACTGCAACCCTGAATCAATCGCCTCGGGTACTGCAACCGGTTTTCATCTCGACCAACCCACATCGGTCAGCCTCGAACAGACCATCAATCAGGCACTTCGGATGATGTATCACGATCGAGTCGCCTTCGATGCGATGGTCACCACGGGAATGCGGCAAGATTGGTCATGGCAACAGAGCGCGGCGCACTACGTGGATCTCTACGAGAGCTTAGTAGGTGCAGTAATCGCCCCTAACTGAACATGACTCGTTTGCAATTGCGCAATTAATCAAAAATTAAGGAACTTTTGCGTTTATCGCTTTGTCGCGAGCAAACAACCCTTACGATATTTTTCCCCGGGGCATGACAGTTTGTCCCACTCGGTCATGATACTCGACCGATTTGTCCGAAACTTGGGAGGGTTTCAACCTTGGATCATCCCACCATGATCGCAGGGGATACGTCTACAGCGACGGATCTCTCATCCGTGTTGACTACCAAAATTGAAGCGGCGCCGGCGACACTTGAACCGGACACTGACGACGGTACTCGCCAGGCAAGGCAATGCCCGCTCACGGGATCATGGACTCTTTTCGCGCCCGAGCGAAATGAGCGTCCGATGGAATTCATTGAATCCAGGGAACGGAAGAGGAGCGATCTCGACTGCCCTTTTTGTGCTGGCAACGAAGACCAAACGCCGCCTGAACTCTGGCGGGACACAGCGTCAGACGATGAATCTTGGAACGTTCGGGTCGTTCCCAACAAGTATCCCGCAGTCGGCGGCGTGTGCCGAAATGATTCGCCAGCTGACCCTCGGTCGATCTTGGTAGATCGAGGTGTCGGGGGTGCTCACGAGGTCATCATCGAGGGCAACCGTCACGTTGAATCCATCGCCGAAATGAAGGCCACTGAAGTGGAGGCGATTTTTAAAGCCTATCAGGCACGCCTTCGATATCACGCCGAGCTGGCCAGAAGCGGTCAATCGAACACCGCCTACGTCTCGATTTTCAAGAATGTTGGATGCGATGCAGGTGCATCGCTCAGTCACAGCCACAGCCAGTTGGTTGCAACCGATTTCGTCCCCACCGCGGTTGAGAATGTTCGAAATCGAATGCTCAAGTATCGGGCCAAGACGGGATGTTGTCTGCTTTGCGACACCATTCGGGAAGAATACGCCAATCGCAGCCGAGTCATCGCAAGAGACGCCCACACGATCGCGTATTGCCCGCATGCAAGCGAGCACGCGATGCAAGTTCGCATCACCTCGCGTCAACATCACGGCGGCCTTGAAGATCTTGATCCCGTTGCCCTTCGAAGCGTTGCATTCATGGTGCATCGGGTGATCGGTTGGCTAGATCAGATTCGCCCGTCGGTTGCCTATAACTACGTAATCCGAAATCGTCCGTTCGATAAAGTGGACGCGAGTGATGCGTTTCACTGGTCTTTGGACATCCTGCCTCGCACATCAAAGATGGCTGGTTACGAATTGGGTACGGGCTGCATGATCAATCCTGTGTTGCCGGAAACGGCCGCACGCATGTATCGGCACCAGGCCGCCAAGGAAGACTTCCGCCGTGTTGGTGAAGATCCGCTAAACGTTTGACCGCTTACCTTCACGAATTGACTTTACGGCTGGCCCTGGGTGCCAGCCGTTTGCCGTCTGAGACCCGTCAATTGCATGGCGATTGGATCGTCGCCCAACAACGTGATGACGGAGGCTTTGCGGGTCGCGAAGGTGGCAGCGATCCCTACTACACCGCCTTCGGATTGAGATCCCTTTGGATTCTCGATCGATTGGATAAAGACATCGCCACACGAGCGGGTGAGTTCTTGCGAGCCCGCATCGACGGCCGAGACTCCATCATCGACGCGATCTCACTCGTCTTTGCGGCAGCCATATGCGAGTTGGCTCAAGGCGTCGTTGTCCTACCCGATGAAGATGATTGGCGAAATAACTTTGCAAATCTCATCGAGACACTTCGCACCAGTGACGGTGGCTACGCAAAAAGCCCCGAAGGAAAAGCCGGTTCAACGTATCAGACGTTCCTGAATCTGCTTTGTTTGCAGCTGATTGATCGGATGCCCAGCGATATCGATCCGATCGTCGATTTCATCCAAAGCCAACTACAACCCGAGGGCGGCTATCGGGAGATCCGAGCGGCCAAGCGTGCGGGCGTGAACCCGACCGCTGCTGCCGTTGGAACCCTCAAAGTGCTGGACCGACTCGATCCGGCTATTGCCGAAGAAACAAGCGAGTTCATTGCCGATCTACATACATCCGAGGGCGGTTTGACCGCCAACACTCGTATCCCGTTTGCTGATCTACTAAGCACCTTCACGGGCAATCTGACCCTCATCGATCTGGGTGCCGGCAGTCTCGTGCAGGAGTCCGCGACACGTCGATACGCGTATTCCATGCAATCGGCTGAGGGTGGATTTCACGGCTTCGCACTCGACCAAGAAACCGACGTCGAGTACACATTCTATGGCGTTTCTGCGCTAAGCTTGTTGGAGACGCTTGAATTCTCTTGAGACCATTAAAAAACGTATGAGTGACCCTGAACACGAATCCAGTGCTTCGACGGACTCTGGATCGGCCTTACAGCTTCAGGATATCACCAGACGATTCACCAGCGGAGATCAAACGCTGACCGTTCTCGACGGACTTTCGCTTCGTCTCAACTCGGGTGAATCGCTCGCCATCACGGGCCCCAGTGGCAGTGGTAAATCAACATTGCTACAGATCATTGGAACTTTGGATCGACCGGATGAAGGATCACTAATGATCGCAGGTCAGGATCCCTTTTCACTAAGCGAATCCGATTTGGCAACCTTCCGCGGGCAAGCCATCGGATTCATCTTTCAAGACTATCACTTGCTTCCCCAATTATCGGTCGTCGAGAACGTTTTGATTCCAACGCTCGCTCTCGGCAATGTGACCGAGGCACAGCGAGAACGTGCCGAGTCGTTGATTGAAGCGGTGGGGTTGGCCGATCGAATGGGACATCGGCCAGGACAGCTATCCGGTGGTCAAAAAGAACGCGTCGCAATCGCTCGTTCTTTGATCATGGAACCAACGGTCATGCTGGCTGACGAGCCGACTGGTAATTTAGATCGGCGAACAGCCGATGAGGTCACAGAACTGTTGCTTAAAATGCAGACACAAGCGAACGCCGTCATGATCGTGGTTACTCACAGCGACGAATTGTCAAAGGCCATGGGCAAAAGACACGAACTGCAAGACGGCAAGTTGGTGTAGCTTATTTTCACCCAGGTGAGAACGCGACGGGCTTGGTTGATTGCGTTTAGGGTTTTGGGTTCACCCTCCTTGGGGAGGGTCGATGCCGAAGAACGAGGCTTCGGGGAGCGAACATAGGGAAGAGCTTGAGTCACTCCATCGACCAGAACCCCTCCCCGCGTCGTCGCAAGCTCCTCCGCGACCCTCCCGGAGGGAGGGTAAAGTCTGCTTCGCAGACTTGTGCAGATACCAATGCCCCAGCAAACGTGAAGGGATTTGCGAATGAAATGGATTTAGCGAAATCCAAAGTCCTACACCAACTTGCCGTCTTGCAGT
>JBCCKZ010000531.1:0-4584 GCA_039027135.1 Planctomycetota bacterium | reverse complement strand
CGGAGATCTACGACTATCTGAGGCTTCTATTTGCACGTATCGGCATCATGCACTGCGTGGATTGTGGAACGGGGATCTCCACACAAACCGTCGACGAGATTGTTGATGCGGTTATGCGTTTGCCTGAAGGTCATCGCGTCATGTTGATGGCGCCGATGGTTCGCGAGCGACGCGGGGCTCATCAGGAAGTGCTGCAGTCGATTCGCGAAGCCCAATTGATTCGGGCACGCGTCGACGGAGAGATTTATCTTCTTGAAGACGTTCCGCCTCTGGCGGTCCGAAAAAACCACACCATCGAAGCGATTGTGGATCGATTGGTAATCAAGCCGGGAATCGAAACTCGTCTTCAAGATTCGATCGAGACTGCGTTGAGGTTGTCCGGGCAGACGGTTTTGGTGGCATCGCAGGGCAAGAACGTTCGTGACTCCTCCAACAACGGTTTCGATGAGCAGCTTTTGAGCACGGCGATGGCGTGTCCGGATTGTGGATTCAGTTTCCCAGAGATCGAGACAAGGACGTTTTCGTTCAACTCGCCACTGGGCGCTTGCGCCCATTGCGATGGAACCGGACGCGTCGAAGACGAAGCAGGCATCGAAATCACTTGTCCCGAATGCGGAGGCAGCCGGTTGGGGCCGCAAGCACACGCCGTCAAAATCAAGGGTTTGAATATCGTCGAGTTATGTTCCCAACCACTCTCCGATGCATTGGAATGGTACGATTCGTTGCTCGATGGTCTCGATCCCGTCCACAAGCGAATTGCCGAACCCATTCGGCTGGAATTGATTCGTCGCACGAAGTATTTGATTCGGGTTGGCGTTGCTTACCTGACGATGAACCGGGCCGCCGAGACTCTGAGCGGTGGCGAATTGCAACGCGTTCGATTGGCAACCAACATCGGCAGTGGACTCACGGGCGTGTGCTACGTACTCGACGAGCCCTCGATTGGTCTACATCCCGCTGATCACGATCGATTGATTGATTGCATGAGGGATTTGCGTGAGGGAGGAAACACGCTGGTCGTTGTCGAGCACGATGAAGCCACGATGCGGGCGGCGGATTGTCTTGTCGATGTGGGGCCCGCGGCCGGACGACTGGGCGGCCAAATCATTGCCAAGGGAACGCCGAAAGAGGTCAGTGACGATCAGTCATCACTCACCGGCGCCTACTTGCGAGGCGAACGCAGCGTCCCCGTGCCCGCAGATCGACGAACGAGCAAGAAGCGAATGAAATTGACCGAGGTGCGAACTCATAATTTGGACGCCGTCACGGTTGAGTTTCCATTAGGCACTTTAATCGGCATTGCCGGCGTTTCAGGGAGTGGAAAGAGCTCGTTGATCAATGAAACGCTTTATCCGGCACTGGCCGAGAAGCTTGGGGTAGTTGCTCCCGCTCCGGGGCCCCATAAACGCCTGACAGGACATCAATCGATCGACAAGCTGATACCGATCGATCAAAGCCCAATTGGACGTTCGTCACGAAGTTGTCCGGCCACCTACTCGGGCGTGCTCGATGAGATTCGAAAAGTGTTTGCGGCAACGCGGGGCGCCAAGGTTCGAGGATTTGCCGCTAATCGATTCAGTTTCAACTCTCCGGCGGGACGTTGCCAACTATGCAAGGGACATGGCAACGAACGGATTGAAATGAATTTCCTGAGTGACCTTTGGATCAGATGTTCGCGATGTGGCGGGAAACGATTCAATCGCCAGACGCTGCAAGTTCGATTCAAGGGAGCGAGCATTGCCGATGTTTTGGAGATGTCGATCGGTGAAGCCGCTGAGTTTTTCGAAAACGTTCCCCGTGTGAAGCGACTACTCGACTCTTTGGTCGATGTGGGACTTGGCTACGTGCACCTCGGGCAACCAAGCACCACGCTATCTGGCGGCGAAGCACAAAGAATCAAACTGGGGACCGAGTTAGCTCGAGTAGCGACCGGCAAGACACTGTATTTATTGGATGAACCCACAACCGGTCTTCACTTCGCAGATATCGAACGACTGGTCGCAGTGCTCCAACGTTTGGTTGATTCCGGGAACACCGCGATCGTCATCGAGCACAATCTGGAGCTGCTGGCGGCCTGTGATCACTTGATCGAAATGGGGCCCAACGGAGGTCGCGAAGGCGGAAAGTTGGTTGCCGAAGGGACACCCGAACACCTCGCTGAGTGTGAAACCGCTACTGGAAGGTTTCTTAGGGGGTATCTTCAGTCGAGGTAGTTTTGGAGACACGGGGTGGAATTCGTCGCGGTTGCCGTTGGGTGAGAAGATTGCATGTTTCACGCGTTTGTTTCACCGCTGATCTAGTGTCGGCATGCGGCTCTTGAGTATGAATTTACAAGCGTGCGCCGCTGCGCGTTCTTGTTTCGCAAGCCATCCGTTAGCGTTCGATTTGACACTCAGGTTCAGCATTTTTCGAAGGTGCATTTCGGGGCTGGTCTCGACTGCGCTGTTAGTTGTGCTGGCAGCGATCGTTATCTGGGTGATTTTGCCCGATAGTGTCGGTGAAATCGCAAGAAGAAAATTTCTGGGGCAACTTCGAGATCACTACCAAAGCTACGTGGTTGAACTTCGTCGTGGGACGGTGGGCAAAGATGGACGCGTGAGCTTTCATGATCTGAAGTTCACCAGTTCACGGCTCGATTCCGACGACGAGCCATCTCACCCCGATGTTGAGATCGAGGAGCTAACCGTCCACCATCGCGCCGAGTGGGATCGGATTGAAAACCGAGACAACCCGCTAGTCTCGGAGCGAGTGCAGATCAAAGGTTTGCAAGCCTATGTCCATCGGAAATCAAATGGTCGCTGGTCGTTCGAAGGTCTTTTGCCGCTGCCTGACTTTGGGCCGGCGGCACCACTCATGGAGATCAACGATGTAACGGTTCATTACGTCGGCGAACACGCTAGCCCTGCGACACGACCGATGACGGTTCATCTAGACCGAATCGTGATTCGGAGTCGTGGTGCGGGGCAACCTAAACGCATCTTGGTTGAAGGTTCAGCTTCATTTGCCGATCGAATCATCGCTGAGATTCACCAGGGCGAAAGCACGAGCGTGAGGGCGAGCATCGAAGGCCTGCGATTGGACCGAGACGTGGTCGCATCGATCATCGATTTGCCTGATGGCTTTGATTTGGTCAAGAGCTTTGAGTTGATCTCTGATATCCAGGCGAGTGTCCTTTGGAAGTCCGGAGAAACGCCTCGCTTCAATGTTGATGCGAGTGTGAGTGATGGTTCGATCGAATTGAGAACGGTCGATCGCGCCATTCGTGGCTTCCGAGGAAAGCTAATAGCAACACCCGAGCTTGTCAGTATCGAGACCGCCCAGTGCCAATGGTACGACTCGATCATTACTGGCAATGGAGCTTTTTCACCGGCCAATCCGGCCGGGACATTTGTCGGCAAGCTTGATGCTGAGTCATTCCCTCTCAAGGATTCGCTCGCAAGTCTTCTGCCTATCGCGCTAAAGCAAAAGTGGAAAGATTTCCAGCCTGCGGGGATTGTCGATCTTCACTTACGTCGATCGCTGCCGAAAGCTTCACCGTCACTTGCGGTGAGTGTCAACCAAACACCTCAAGTCGTGGGTTGGGTCGCTTGCCGAGGTGTGGATGTTCAGTTCCACAAGTTTCCTTATCCGGCTCGTCATCTAACAGGCATCATCCAATTGGATTCCGAGCGGGTTCGTTCAGAATCGCTTGTTGGCCGTCTAGGTGGAACTCGTGTCCAGTGCCTATTCGATCAACCGATCAACGCGGCCGTGAGTCCGCAACGATATCTCAAGCTTTCCACCGACGGAGCACTTGCCATTGATCGGACGCTGCTCAATGCGATGACACCGCGAGGCGAACCGGTCTCCAAACTTCAACGGTTTGCCGAGTCGCTTTCGGCAACCGGCCAGGCGCGATTGCTCTCGGGAGAGTTTTGGGTAAATGATGACGGTCGAAAGCGTCGGCGGTTGGATGTTCAGATCAGCGGTGGTGGGCTGAAGTACGCAAAGTTCCCCTATCCACTCGATGCCGTCGAAGGACGAATTCACGTGCACGACGAAGTGGTTCGGCTGGAAGGTTTTCAATCTCACAATGCGGGTACGATCATCCGTTGCGATGGGATCTGCCGACTGCAGGCGTCCACTCAACAAAGTCGCCAAACGCCGAGTCAGGCGAATCCTCGCTTGGCAGGTCAGGGGATTTATCCTCAGTCAAACGGTGACTTTGCTCTCGAGCTCGATTTCCAAGGAACAGATGTTCGGATGGACGGCACGCTTCGACATGCCCTGCCTAGTGAAAGCCAGGCAGCTTGGGATCAGCTAGCGCCAAGTGGTACGCTGGATCAACTGGCCGTTGGTTTGCGAATGCGGACGTTTGCAGAGAAACCAAGTATCCAGGTCGTTGCCAAACAACTTGGCGATGCGACGATCAATCATCGCACTCTGAGCATTCGTCCGACGTCGGTGCCTTATCGGCTGGATATACGAGACGGTACGGCGACCTACGATGGGGTTAGTATCGGTTTGCAATCGATGCACGCAACGCACGATCAAACTCGGATTATCGCCGATGGTCGTTGCTACCGCGTACCCGATGGCCGTTGG
>JBCCKZ010000530.1:0-4588 GCA_039027135.1 Planctomycetota bacterium | reverse complement strand
TGCGCCAAAGGGTTCATCCAAAAGGAGTATCTGAGGTTCGATCGCAAACGCGCGAGCGATACCAACGCGTTGCTTCATCCCGCCAGATAGCTGTGATGGTTTTTTGCGACTGGCATCCTTCAAACCAACCATCTCAAGGTATTTTTCGACGTGTTCTCGAACGCGACTTTTGGGCCAATGAGGCCAACGACTACGAACGGCGAAAGCAATATTCGACGTTGCCGTCATCCAAGGCATCAACGCGTGGTTTTGAAACACGACGGCCCGATCCAAACCCGGTCCCGCCACCTCTCGTCCCGCTGCACAAACGAATCCATCGGTTGGGGTATCGAGTCCGGCGAGGATATTTAATAGCGTTGACTTTCCACACCCCGAATGGCCAATCAAGCAAACAAACTCGCCTTTCTTGATCTTAAAATTGACCTCGTTGAAGACCGCTACGTCACCACCTCCACCGGGCGAAGGAAATGATTTAGCGAGACCATCAACCTCGATCATTACCGTGCCGCTTTTTGTTGTCTCGCTACTCTGCATAAGTCACCGCCTTCGTTAGTCCGGCAAGAAGCCAGTCAAGAGCCATCCCGATCAAACCGATGAAGATGATCGCCACGATCACATTGGTGATATCGAGGTTGTTCCATTCGTTCCAAACGAAGTAACCAATGCCGGTTCCTCCAATCAGCATTTCCGCAGCAACAATGACCAACCAAGCGATACCAATCGAAATTCGCATACCAGTCAGAATGGTCGGCGCTGCCGCGGGCAAGATCACAAAGAACGCTGTTCGAAAACGGCCGGCCTCAAGTGTCTTCGCAACGTTGAGGTAATCCTGCCGCACCGACGCAACACCGAAAGCTGTGTTGATGAGAACAGGCCATATCGCACAAATGAGGATGACGAAGATGGAGCATGGTTCCGAGTCCTTGATCGTGTACAACGCCAATGGCATCCAAGCAAGCGGTGAAACCGGCTTGAGTATCTGAATGAATGGGTCGAGCGCTTTCGAGAGCAGTGGACTCATCCCGATTAAGAAACCCAAGGGTACAGCAATCAAGACTGCCAAAAAGTAACCCTTCGCCACTCTTACCAAAGAGTAGAACAGCTGCGATCCGATTCCCCGGTCATTCGCTCCGTTGTAATAAAAGGGATCCTTAAAATGGTTCCAAAGCTTTTGACCAACTTCGATCGGACCCGGCATGGGATTGCTTTCCCCTTTTGCCGTAGCACCAATCAATTCGAGATACTCCGGATCCATTCCAGCGAGTTCCGGGTCGGGCGGCTCGGGTCGAGTGGTTGCATGCCAGATAAGACAAAACAAACCTAAGAACACGACCGAAAGCACGCCCGCTTGCATGCGTTGAAGCGTAAACAAAATCAATCTCCTGAGTGATTATGCGAGAAACTCACACTCGTGAGATCTTGAAACTCTTGGCGTACTCATCGGCCTTCGCTGGATCGAATGTCTTGCCCATGAGTTTGTAAGACTCGTGCTTGAATTCAATCTCCTTCTCAAGGTCTTCCTTGATGAGTTTTTCGGCATCAGCGGAGAGATAAACCTGTTTCGCGACTGCGTTGTAATCCACATCTCCCTTGATGTAGCCCCAACGCTTCATCTGGCTCAAAATCCAAATGGCCATCTCCTGTGCAGGATAGGGTGCGA
Source organism: Planctomycetota bacterium (assembly GCA_039027135.1). Lineage (GTDB taxonomy): Bacteria > Planctomycetota > Planctomycetia > Pirellulales > Pirellulaceae > Rubripirellula. Next base: position 2,928 of record JBCCKZ010000530.1, on the reverse strand, counting down.
AGTGGATGCGATCCGGCTCACGCTTCACATTTCCAAGTCCGTCGGCATAGGTGCCCGTCATCACTTGCTTGACTACCGTCAAAGGCTGGTTCAAATAATTCTTGGTGTGAATCGCCTCGGAAACATCGACTCGATTGTCGTACGACCGGCAGTAGTCGATCGCTTCCATAACACTCTTAAAGAGTGCAAGGAAGGTGTTTGGATTCTCATCGACGAACTTCATGCTGGCCGAGAAAGCACAGCATGGATGCTGGTACCAGATCTCTTTGGTGAGCATGTGAATAAAGCCGACACCGTCATACACAGCACGCTGACAGAATGGATCGGGTGCCAAGTATCCGTCCACATTGCCGGCACGCAAGTTTGCGACCATTTCAGGCGGTGGAACGACGCGAATTTGGATGTCGGTATCTGGGTCGATGCCGCTCTCAGCGACGTAGTAACGCAAAAGGAAGTTGTGCATCGAGTACTCGAATGGCACACCAAAGACCATTCCTTTCCACTTACTGGGATCACGACGGTTTTTGTACTTGTTGGCCAAAACAATCGCCTGGCCGTTGGTGTTTTGCATCGCTGGCACCGTGAATGGCTGTGCAGTCGAACCCGTACCCATCGTCATGGCCAGTGGCATCGGAGCGAGCAGGTGAGACGCGTCGTACTCACCCGACAGGCACTTATCTCTTGCCACGGCCCAGCCAGCGGTCTTGATCACATCAACGTCCAAGCCATTCTTCTGGTAGATTCCAAGCGGATCGGCTGCGATCAACGGAGCCGAACAGGTGATCGGCACAAATCCAACCTTCAACTTGGTCTTTTCGAGGGCGCCAATCTTTTCTTTCGCTAGAGCTTTAACAGCCGAAAGGGGAAGGATACTGGCAATGGCAGCAGCCGTGGTTTTCGCACCAACCGCTTTCAGGAAACGACGCCGATTGGAGTCATTGCCGAAGATCCCCATCATCACTGCGTTATCGACCGCACGGTCTAGCATCGCATCACTGTCTTCCAAATCGTCAGCTTCTACGCCAAGTGAATCAACCTGAGCGCGTTCCTCAACAGATGCTGTTTGTCCAGCAAGGTGGGGCAACATCGCGTCAGAAGCGGGTGCGTCAGTGACCTCCCCAGTCGGCCACTCTGGACCGTCCCAATCAGGGGCGTCGGGCAGCAGGTTTGCTGTCTGAGGATCAAAGTTCCTCGTTTCGGTGATCGCATCCTCGTTCCAGATGTCCTTGTCGGGATCAAACGGATTATTGAAATTGCCCATCGTGCTTCTCCTGAATTGGAAGTGATTGAATTGATTACGTATCGAAAGAAGACGCGCTCATTAACACGCCGGGGGGGAACGAGAACCTGACGGAGTTACCTCTCGATGGACTCATTCGAATCGAAGCTGCTTGGCACGAAACCAAGCCGTTGGATAGACGACGCGCCATTGCGCCGATCGGAGAAAGCAGCTGATCGAAGTGAACTTCTCAGTTGCGTCAGACGGATCGAGAAGCAGTTAACGTGCCAGTTGATTCAAAAGTCTCAAATCCGCACAAAACACGGCTACTTTCCCGAACTCGCTATCAAGTTTGCGCGATGGCTGATCAATGCTTGCTGAAAAAACGCGCTCTAGTGCCACAAGGGCATGCACCTTGTCATCGTTTCGAGTGAAAGATCGATCGACTTGGAAACGTCGGCACTATCTGCGCATCTCTGTCTACGCTGCTTAGATCATCCTTGACGCTGCCCAGTGTGGGAAACGGAAAGCCAATCATTCAAAACGTGCTAAGGCCAAGCGTTGTGCTGTTCGCATGGTTTGCCTAGTGGCATGTGAGTTGCTACTGTTTCGTTCATCGAACTCAATCAGTTTAAAGGTCGAGTGGGCGGGCTCGACGACTTCCCATGGATGCGGACACGCGCGGAATGGATTCCCAAGGCTAATGAGTTTCCGAAGTCTTGCAGGATTTAAAAGCCGGGAGTCGCACCGTGAGTGGAACGAACGAAACGCCATTGATTCTCGCGGTGGATGAATCTGCAGAGCGTTTGCAACTCCTGCACGAATCTCTCAAGGCAGCTGGCTTCGCTCGAATCCACTTGCTCAATGAAACAACTGACTTGCTGGACAAGGTGGTTAATCTGCGGCCCGACGTAATCTTAATGGAAGTCGAATCACCGAGTCGTGACGTCCTTGAGCAGCTGAATCTCGTTCGCAATCGACAGCCCACTCCTGTCTTGATGGTGTCTCAAGATCCGCAAGCCCAGTCGATCAAAGCGGCCGTAGCCTCGGGAGTGTGTGCCTACTCGGTCGATGGGGCTAGCGCGAGTAAAGTTCGGCCGGCGATTGAAGTCGCGATGGCCACGTTCAACTCTTTCAAGGAACTACGTGGAGAATTGGCACAAGCAAAGACGGAACTAAGCCAGCACAAACGCATCGATCGTGCGAAGCATATTCTGATTGCCGAGAAAGGGCTCACCGAGGAACAAGCTCACAAAGCTCTGCGTAAGCTTTCAATGGACCGCAAACGCAAGCTAGTTGATGTGGCCGACGACCTCATCGCCTATTCGAACTATTTCCAAAGCTAAGAATCTATCCGAGAGGCTCGGCAGGAACGCGCTAGCGTCCGGTTTCGACGAGAAGCGCGGGCTAGCGCCCAATCGGCTGATTAGTGTTCGGAAAGGTTCTTATAGTAGCGCAACTCGCCAAGAGTTTCGGTGTTTGCCCTAGAGCCTATCCGAGAACCTCAGCCGGAACGCGTTAGCGTCCGGTTTCGACGGGAACCGCGGGCTAGCGCCCAATCGGCTGATTAGTGTTCGGATAGGTTCTTATAGTAGCGCAACTCGCCAAGAGTTTCGGTGTTTGCCCTAGAGCCTGTCCGAGAACCTCCGCCGGAACGCGTTGGCTTCCGGTTTCGACGAGAACCGCGGGCTAGCACCCAATCGGCTGAT
>JBCCKZ010000529.1:0-4592 GCA_039027135.1 Planctomycetota bacterium | reverse complement strand
TGCGGATGCGAGCCAGCTTGCGGATTCGAGCCTGCTCCTTGCGGATGCGCTTCAGCAGCACCCATGATGGCTCCCGCTCCGATGGCCGCTCCTGCGACCTCGGCTCCAATGCCACCAGCACCAATCGTCGATCCTAGCGCTCGACTGACTCATAAGCAACGCGTCATCCAGGCCAGCGCCGTCTACACTCGCTGAGTTCTAACGAACTCGGTGCGGTGGTAGATCTTGCTGATCACCTCAAGACCAAGTTGCAAAAGCAAAGCGGCCCCGACGTCTAGAGATTTATTTCTCAGGATGTCGCGGGCCGCTTTTCTTGTTGGTGAACCGTGAGTCGGATACGCATCCGGCGAGTCTAATGACGGGCGATATCAAGTTCGCCTTGATGCCATATTTGTGTCGACGGCCCGCTGTGCAAAACAACCCTGTTTGGCCAGACGTTTCAATGGCTTTGGAGGGTAGCGCAATCCATTGACGCAGCGCCCTACCGCTCACCACTTAGTTATCATCGGGAGGACTATCCACGTGCAACTTTCACGAGATTTACCCGATGCGATCCCATTTGCTCTGCTGGGCTGTCCTTCTCATCAGCCCGCTCGCCACATCGAGCACGACGTTCGCGGAACTTTTTAGTCCCGACGGCCCCCAAAAGTTAGACATCCCCTTCGAACTGGCCGACGGTGCCTGCTGGTCGGGTAGCGGCACCATTTTCGTCCCCGATGTTAAAGCCAAGAAGTTGCTTGCCATTCAAACCAACGGCAAGGAGCTCAAGTCTTGGTCTCCATTGAAAGAGCCTATCGGAATCTCGGGAACGACCTACTCTGGCGGCGTCATCTATGCAGCGGACAATCGTGGGCACAGGATCATCACCTGGACACCCAACCGTCCCAAGTCTCGAGCCATTCGCACTCTGACTACTTTCGCCGACGACCAACGCCCCAACGATCTCGCCTATCATCCCAGCGGCGAAGTCTTTGTCACCATGACGGGCCAGGGCCAAGTTTTTGCTGTCGATGCGACGGGTCAGCACCGCGTCATCGCTGAGGGAATCTCACGTCCCAATGGCATTGCTATCTCGCCCAGCGGCAATGCTGTTTACGTCAGTTCGGTCAGTACTGGTGCAATCTGGAAACTCACTCAAGTTGCTGATCAATGGACGAAGTCAAGGTTTGCACAGCTTGACGAAACACCCGATGGTTTTCGTGGAGATGGCATGACTTGTGATCGTGGCGGAAATGTTTATTGCACCGGAGCCGACAGCGTTACCGTCTTCTCGCCAACGGGAGAACGGATTGACAAACTCAGCCTCCCCCATCGTCCCATCAATGTCGTTCTGGGAGGCGCCGACGCTCGTGAACTTTTCATCAGTACGTTCGACGGACTCTATAGGATTGGCGTGAACGCCTACGCGGTCTCGCCCCAACCTGATACAGCGAAGAATGCTGATACAGGCGCCTCGGTGGTGGCCAAAACAGAACTGAAGTCATGGTTCGATGTGCCGTACTACCAAATCGATGGACGTGAAATGTTGATGGACATTCATCGCCCAAACGACGATGAGAATCGACCCGCGATCGTCCTGGTACACGGCGGTGGGTGGCTCAAAGGTGACAAGAAGAAGTTCAGAGCGTTGGCTTTTCGACTAGCCGAAGCAGGCTACGTGGTCGCCAACACCGAATACCGCCTTGGCTATGAGGCAAAGTTTCCAGCGGCACTTCACGATTGCAACGCAGCAACAAAATTCATTCGATCCAACGCTCAAAAATATGGATTAAACCCGAACCAAATAGCTGCAGCCGGTGGTTCCGCGGGAGGTCACATTGTTGCACTGATGGGTGCCGGTGACAAAGAAACATCGCTCCAGCCGCCAAATTTCCTCAGCGAAATTTCGTCAGAACTTGACGCCGTTATCGTGATGGCTGGACCCACCGAGATTGAAACAGGTAGTGTTGCTGAGCGTTCACGCAAAGCGAAAACGGGATCCAACGCCTACTACTGGCTGGGAGGAACGACCTCCGAGGTGCCTGACCAATACGCCCTCGCGGATGTCATTAACAAAATCGATGGAACGATGCCTCCAACGCTTTTCATTACCGGTTCAAAAGACAATCCGGCACGAGATGCCAAGGCAATCGAGCAGATGAAATCCAAAGGCTTAGTGACGAAACAGGTCATTCATGAAGAGGCAACACACGGACATTGGAACCGTCCTGATTGGATCATGACTGTGGTTGAAGACATTGATGCTTTCCTGCAAGCGGAATTGCCGAAGCCGTAGTTCTTCCAGAGGCCGCTGCAATAAGTCTTAACTCCACTCGTTTCCAAGGTTCCCGGTTCTGACTGCTGGTTCTATTCTCCATCAAGATCACACCATCAGTCACCAACGCGTGTCATCTCACCGGTCATCAGGTTCTTCCATTCGCCATCTTTGTTTTTAATCTCCGACTTCGTCAAGATTGTGTCTGATGATTTGAATACGAAGCTATCACGGAACGTTGCAGTCTCTCCTTCACTAGTAAAGTCTGGCCCCTTGGCAGTCAGGACCAGACGTTTCCCGTCTTTTGAAACTCGCCCATTGTATTGCCACATGAAGTTCGTCATTGAATCAACCCAAGTCCCAACGTAACGCTCTTTTTTGTCGTCAAAACCAATTGTTTGAACGGCATTGAAAGTCTCATCACCAGGCATCTCAATCGAAATTTCGCAAACCACCCACAAGCCACCCAGCATCTTCGCTTTCATCTCTCCAATGGTTTCGCCGGTTGAATCATCATCGGGTCCATCCGAGCCCATTTTGGACTTCCAAGTTCCAACGAACTTCTTGAGCAATTCGTGCTGCTCAGTTGGTTCCGAGCTCATCATCTCCGACTCTAGCGAATCAGCCTGGGCGGATTCCTGTGCACGCGTGAGCCCAACGTCGCATCCAACGAACACCAAAAAGACAACAAACAGGAAGAATCGCATCTCGGGAAACCTTATCTTGATAGTCACTGGAAAATACAAACGTGAAGCGTTAGTGAGTGATCGCTGATTAGCGCCGTTCCGGACCATCGTCGTTGGGTAGGACGTGTAATTACCTCACGACAGGGGTCATTCCGGTGTTCCGAGTTTATCGTATGCCAGCATTGTCAACCAATCATTCGGATCGAGATTGGACCTTCGCCACCATCGAATTTGTTGGGCGATTTCTCCGTATCCTTTTTGAAACGTCACTGCTTTGTATCGCTGGCACTCTCGTTTTCGTTGCCTTCCAGGGCATGCTCATATGGATCATCTTCTTTGTCGCTGGCGACGAGTGGTCTTGGATGGAGCAACTTCCCAGTTTCGGTTGGTGGATCGGATTCGCTGTATCGATTTTCCGAAGCCCTTCGCTCCTTAGCAAACCCGTTTTTCAAATTGTCGAGACGACTGATTCCGAGCGGCCAGCGAAAACCGATCAGCCAACTAGCGTCGTTCGCTCACCAACCTTGGCGACGAGGTGGCCAAAACGTTTGACGTCGCTCTGGAAAGGTCTTGGATTTGGCCTCTTTGTGGGTGCGTTCCTCGGTTTGCTCTTCTCGGTATCCGTCTGCATCATTCTCACGGCCGCCCTGCTCTGCCCCATCGCTCCCGATTCATGGCAAGAAGGATGGACGAATGAGATCGCTGAGCCCTCAATCATGAACCATCGGCCTGCCAAATCAAAAGGTATGACTTTCTGGCATCCCATCTTCGGCTGGGTGATTGGAGCTTGTCTAGGCGGCTCGATGCTCGTCAGTACATTTGGTTTTGGTGTCGCGGGATGGCTTTCGGACTCCGACAAGACATAACGCTTGATCAGCTACTGGACGAAACAAACCACCGTCACTATTCGCTTTCCCGAACGCGGATATTTCGAAAACGAACTTTACCTTGCGAACCCTTGTGAACCTGCAAACCGAAGAAGCCTTCCGGGTACGCTCCATCATCTATCCAGTACGCTGCCGGAATACCGTTGACCCATGATCGCACATGATCACCTTCCGTCTGGATAGTTAACCGGTTCCATTGATCTGGTTTCAAAGCAGCTCTCACCTCGGAATGTTGCTTTAGCCATAGCGGATAGAAATAGCCACCACAACTTTGCCCATAGATTCCTCCGGACCATCCTCGGCCCGTTCGAAAGCCTTCCATCTCGCCCTGCGGCCCATAGACGACCTCACTTCCTTTCTTGTCAGATCGTACACGTGCACGGAACATCACCCCGGTATTCATGTCGACTTCCCAATAGAATTCACAGGTGAAAACGAAATCTTTGAAATCATCTTCATAGGTGCATAGGTACGTGCTGGGTGAACCTGGCACACAAGTACCCACAATGCAATCATCTTCGGCGATGAACTCACAATCGCCACCTCGGGGCGTCCATCCCGAAAGCGTCTTACCGTCAAAGAGTTCACGAAAACCTTCCGTCAGGTTGGGCTCGGGACGCTGATTGAGGAGTTGTTCCGCTGCCTTCGGAACATTCTCCTGCTTCTTGTACTTCTTGAACCAATCACTTTGTTCCGAATCGATCTCACCAACGACAAAGGGATGATTGGCTCGCATAAGATCCTTCGCACGTTGAGCAAGAAAAC
>JBCCKZ010000528.1:0-4592 GCA_039027135.1 Planctomycetota bacterium | reverse complement strand
GTCACCCGAGGAGTCGCACGCTCCTCCTTCGGCTCAGTGTTTCTGATGGTAGAGCTTAGTGGTGGTCTTTGAGGTTTTGCTTTCGATCTTACCCTCTCGCGCAGCGGGAGGGTCGGACGCGGTAACGGCCGTGGAGGGCTTTCTTCGGGTTCGAGTGTTCCTTCGCGTGGATACCCGAGGAGTCGCACGCTCCTCCTTCGGCTCAATCTTGTTTCTGGGCTAGCTGAGCGATGGGCAAGCCTATTTTCCCTTGCTCACGCTTCGGGTTAGGATTTTCACAGGGCCACGCATTGTTCTAAGAACGAAAATCTCTCACAAGCGATTCACAACCTGTCCAAGATGATGACACTGCCGGAATTCTGGGAACGTGTCATGACGTCGGAGCTCACCGACGAAGCTGGCCAGCAGCGTTGGGCGGATTTGGTCGCCAGCCATCAAGGCGATTCGTTACCTAAAGACCCGGCTAGATGGATTCGCATTCTGGAGGCTGAGGGCATCCTCAGCCCGCTGCAGGTCACTTCGCTGGAAGCGAATCCGCCTAGGTCTCTTCGATTCGGCAATTACGTGCTTTCATCAGCCGAGCCCGTGCCGCCATCTCAGTGGATGATGCCCGCGCGTCGCATTGCGGATGATCAAGTCGGTTGGTTGGCTCGCGTCGACTCGGTGGATGAATCGATTCGCCGTCATCTGGCAGTGAGCCACGAGCATCTCCAGAGTTTCGAATCGAAGGTGGTGGGCAATCAAACCGCAATCTTTTCTGCGATACCTCGCGGCTACGCGTTGGACCGCCTTGCACAAAGTGTGGATCGTTCCAAAGTCTTGAAGTGGTTGTTACAGGTTTCCTCGGCACTGGCAGCGATGCATCGGGCGGGGCTTGTTCATGGTCAGGTCGACAGTGATCGGATCTGGCTGACCAAAGGTGGCGATGCACTTTTGTTGCGCGATCCGGCCGGCTGGTTGCAGCCCCCTTCGGACCCGTCACGAAACGCTGCACCGGAGCGATTCGACGAGGGCAGTCTGGTGGATCGATCCGCCGCCGATCGAAAAGAGAAAAAAGCGATCGATACCGACTCGCTCGTTCCATCAACGCATGCGCACCAAGATGTTTACGCGTTAGGATGCTGGGCAACCCAGTTGTTGTTGGAGCAACATCCTTTTGAATCCGATGATTTTGCGTCAACAGAGCGAAGGCATCGCGAACATACGCCAGCCGAGATCCAGGAGGCCATTCAGCAGGGTGCGGCTGGCGATCCGCTTTATCGCGTGATTGGCTATGCGATTGCCAAGGACGCTACGGCGCGATTGACCGATGGCGAAGCCTTGCATCGAGCTCTACAAGCCTGTCAGCCGACATCTTCTAGTCCCGCATCAACCGAGCCAGATGTCTCCAAGCCAGAAAAAGAGAACGACCTGAGCCGAAGGGGGAGCGGAGCGACGCCTCGGGTAACACGCGAAGGAACACTCGAACCCGAAGAAGTCCCTCCTCGGCCGGTACCGCGTCCGACCCTCCCGCTTCGCGGAAGGGTAACACCAAAAGAAGAACTGCGAGGACCATCGCTCAGCTCTCCTGGAGAGAACATTGAGCCGAAGGAGGATTTCACGACACCTCGGGTACCAAACCCTGCCCCACCACCTACCGAAGAGAGCGTCCACAGAAAGGCACAACACGCCGGCGAGAGGAGCGTTGAAACCGAAGCACCGCTCCCCGCTACATCGCAAGATCCTTCACCAGCCTCCCAGAGCGAACAGGAACCCACCCACACTGATCCACCGCTTCGTTTGCCTACCGCCACGCGTCGCAAGCGTCGTAGTCTCGTGCCATTTGTTTTCGCAGGCATGGTGGCAATCATCGCTTTCCAAATCGCTTATTTGGCGATCGTTGATCCTGAACCTCGAGTTGTTAAACGGCCATCGCGGCCGCCGATACCAGCGGTCGTTCCCTCAGTGCTATCGAGCAAACGTGCTTTGGAAATGGAGGCACTGGCGAAAGCGGCAGCGTCATCAACCATCGAAACGCCAGGAGTATCGCAAGTTCGCTTCTCGGTGGTTGACCATCCAGAACTGCTCTATGTGCCGCCAAGCGATTACGAGAACAAACCTCCGCCTCTGACTTTGCTTCCTCCGGGGCCGTCGGGCATCCTCGTCATCGGAGGTGCAGCCGGTTCAGGTATCCAAATCGATGGTCGGATCGCCAACATGATCCAAACTATTGCACCAGAGGTTTCGGATCAGTTCAATCTGACTCTTTCGACGATTGGCGTTGAGGCATCGGATGTTGCTCGCATCACGTTTGGCTTGTATCCGTTCCAAGGCGGCAAACCAAAAGCTTCCATGGTTGTGGATCTGGTTCAACCCAGAAGCCGTGATCAGTGGCGTGAAGATCTCAATGTCGTCGAAGCGCAGACGGCCTCGGGTGCAACACTTTGGATTCGCGATGATGATGTCGCAAACGCATTCTTTTTGGATCCACATGGTCGAAGCGGCGACGAAGAGTCGATTTCGCGATTCGCATTCGGCCCCATCAAGAAGATCGAGGAGGTGGCTGCCAACGAAGGCGATCCCGTTCGTCTGGTTCCCAGGCTCCAGGAACTTTGGGACCAGATGCCGGGCTACCCAGAGCTTGGTTTGTTGGTTCAGCCGATGTATTTGTTCGGCGAAGGCAGATCATTGCTTGGGCGGAGCGTGCCACAATTGTCTGATCCTCTTCGTGAGATCCTCATTCCCGACACCGGTGGTCTAAGTCTTTGGATGGGAGCAACATCGTCTGATGACCTTGGCGGTGAAGTCGACGCCATCTATCTCGAAGGTCGCGTGAGTTCCTCGGGGCAGACCAAGATCCTTGCTTTGCGTGATGATCTCCGGAAGCAGCTCGCCAGCATCCCCGAGCGCACTGAAGCGACGGTCGCCAATTGGAAATTAGATCAACCATGGTCTCAGTTGGCCGATCGGCTGCCAATGATGGTTTCGTATGTCGTCGACCAAGTGCGGATGGATGTGGCTGATCGACTGGTCACCTTCAACGTTTATCTGCCGGACTCAGCCGCGACGACATTTGCGGCCGGCATGATGCTCGCCGGAAACGCGGTAACGATTGAAGAGACAGTAGAACAGGTTGCCAAAGCCTCGTCCCTTAAAGAGCTTCTGCCGATGCCGGTTGATCTTGTTTTTGAACGCAACGATTTGATCGACGCCGTCGCCGCCCTCCGCGATTCCGCGTCGACTCGTTTTGATGGTGATCAGATGCCGGCTTTCGATATTTTGGGATCTGATTTGCAGAAGCTCGGTATCACGCAAAATCAGCCGATCGCTGGGTTTGACCGAAGACAGGTGCCACTAATTGATGTGCTTACCGACCTCATGATTGCGGCGAATCCTGACCAATCGGAACGCAAGCCATCAGACGAAAACCAGACCATCGTTTGGGCTGTAGACATTGCATCTCGCCCAACCCGGATTGTCATTACAACCCGCGAAGCCGCCATGGCCAACGAAAACTACCGTTTAGGGCCTGCATTTTCAGCACAGTGACCAAGGCGGATCGTCATCGCCGAATGTCGAATTACAATCCTCGGTGAGCGAGGTCTTTTACCTACCCTCCGGATAGGTTCACGGTTTCGAGATTATTGAAGCCTTTGGGTCCAAAACTATCCTCCCCCTGGGAGGGTCGGACGTTTCAACGGCCGGGGAGGGCCTGAGGCAGGAAATCGACCCTCTCGGGTGTCGATCCTTCAGGGATCAATCAAACTCTTTTTCTATATCGAAGTCCCTATGAAAGTTATCGTCACAGGCTCAAGCGGTTTGATCGGCTCAGCTGCGGTTAGGCATTGGGATGCCGCGGGTGATGAAGTGATCGGCATCGACAATGACATGCGAGCCACCTTTTTTGGTCCAGACGGAAGCACCAAGTGGAACCAATCCCGGCTTGAGCAGGAGACCCAGAACTTTCGTACCGAAGCAATCGATATTCGAGATCGAGACGGCATATTAGGGCTCTTCGAAAGAGAAACGCCCGATCTGATTATTCACTGCGCCGCCCAGCCATCTCACGATAAAGCCGCGGCAATTCCCTTCTTGGATTTCGAGGTCAACGCGACAGGGACACTTAATCTGCTCGAGGCGACACGGCAGCACGCACCGGAGGCTGTTTTCTGCCACATGAGCACGAACAAGGTCTATGGTGATGCTCCTAACGAACTACCGCTCAATGAGTTAGAAACTCGCTGGGAATACGCTGAAGAAAGCGACTATGACGGCATCGATGAATCATGTCGAATCGATCAAACCATGCATTCTCTCTTTGGTGCATCGAAGACCGCTGCTGATGTGATCGCGCAAGAGTACGGGAAGTACTTCGGTGTGAAGACCGGTATCTTTCGGGGTGGATGTTTGACGGGTGCCTCGCATAGCGGCGTCGAACTGCACGGTTTCCTTTCGTATTTGGTTCATGTGGCTGTTACCGGAAAGCCGTATACGATTTTTGGATACAAGGGCAAACAGGTTCGCGATCAGATTGAATGCAGTGACGTGGTCAAGGCGTTTGAAGCTTTCTCCAAGAATCCCCGTCCTGGTGAGGTCTACAACATCGGTGGTGG
>JBCCKZ010000527.1:0-4606 GCA_039027135.1 Planctomycetota bacterium | reverse complement strand
CCATCACTATGATCTGGGCGAGGAAGCACAGGACTCTCAAGCTGAACCGATCTGAGAACATTGTGGTCAGAGACCTAATGGGGACTGTTCGACCGAGCCCGAAGGGTGGCGAGACGCTTGATATCATTGTGGGCCCCGATCCCATTCTTTTAATTGGCAAACAACTCAGCGGCATTTAACGCTTCCCGCCTTTCAAATCACGGGGCCGGCAAATAGTCTTCTGTACTATTGTTAGCGAAAGCACCCATTTGCAATTTGGTCATCATGACGAGACTTCTCCTACTCGCACGGCTACTCCTTTCTCTTTTTGCCGTGTTCCTTTCGGCGTCGATTACTCGCGCGAGTGAACGTCCAAACATCGTTCTCATCATGGCGGACGATATAGGCGTCGAAGGCATAGGCTGCTACGGCGGCCTGAGTTATCGCACACCCTCTTTAGATCAATTGGCAAAGCAGGGCGTGCGATTCGAACACGCCTACGCTCAACCGCTGTGCACGAATACCCGTGTCCAGCTCATGACGGGACTCTACAACAATCGAAACTGGCGTTGTTTTGGTGTCCTGAATCCCCAGGCGAAGACAATCGGCCACTACATGCAAGAAGCTGGTTACACGACTTGCATGGCCGGCAAGTGGCAATTGCAAAGCTATGATCCGCCGAGTTACCCCGGCTCGCATTTGCGACGTGGTACCGGGATGAAAGTTACCGAAGCAGGTTTTGATGAGTACAGCCTTTACCACTCCTGGCATACCGAAGACAAAGGATCTAGATACCCTGACCCAACGCTATACGAGAATGGCAAGCTGCTCAAAGAGATTCCCGGTCAGTATGGACCGGATCACTGGGTCGATTTCATTGGTGATTTCATTGATAGGAAGAAGGACGGGAAAAAGCCGTTCTTTGTCTACTATGCGATGGCTCTTCCGCATCGCCCTTTTGTGCCGACGCCCGACAGCCCAGATTGGCCCGGCAAGGGGATGGGGGATGCTGATGACACGAGTTATTTTCCTGGCATGGTCGAGTACATGGACAAGTGCGTCGGTCGCGTCGTCGATCACATCGATCAAGCTGGGCTTGGTGATAACACACTGGTGATTTTCTACAGCGACAACGGAACCCATCAAAAGATCACCTCGCAAACTCAGTCGGGACCCGTTGTTGGTGGCAAAGGAAAAACAACGGATGCTGGCACGCACGTCCCACTGATGGTTCGTTGGACGGGCAAGGTATCGCCCGGTCTCAATGACAATCTCGTTGATTCGACGGACTTTCTGCCCACGGTGATGGAAGCCGCGAATCAGCCCATTGCAGATGATTTGGGACTCGACGGTATCAGTTTTTATCCCCAGTTGTTTGGCGACACGGATCGCGTCAGGCCTTGGGTATTTTGTCACTATGATCCTCGGCCGGGCTACGACAAAGATCAGTTTAGAAAGAAGCGTTTCGCGCGCGATAGGCGATTCAAGCTTTATGGTGATGGCAAGCTTTATGACATTGACAATGACAAGCTAGAAAAGCAACCAATCCTGGCGACTGCCGATACCAAAACATCTCGCGAAGCACGTGAACGATTGGCGTCCGTGCTCAGTGAGATGCCCAATCCGGATCCTGAACCTCGTGATGGAGATCCGCGTGATAGCGAGCAACGACTGTACGTGGCCTCACGCGGTCAGTTGTTGGCCTTTGAATTGGATCAAGATTCGGGTGATTTGGAAGTGTTGCAGACACTTGGTCTTCAAGGAGCGGGCCCGTTCACTTTCTCGCCAAATCGAAAGCTAATGTATGCGGCTGCCGGTGGCAACAAGAAGAAATCGGCTGCGATCGCAACCATTGACGTCAATGCGGATGGCACTCTTGAATTGGCCAATAAGGCGTCCGTCAATTTGCGACCCGGCTATTTGATGACGGATAACAACGGTGAGTTTCTTGCGGGCAATCATTACGGTGAGGGCACGGCTTCGATCTGGAAGATTGATCCCGTCTACGGTGGCGAAACACTCGCGGAGATGAAGCTCGAGCCCAAGGCTCATAGCACTGTATTCTCTCCGGACAACCGCTGGCTGCTCGTTCCCGCGACGGGGCCGAACAAGGTGTTCATCAATCATTTCACGGCACAGGTTGGTTTGCTCGAGCCCAATGATCCTCCCTACGTGGATGGCCCAATGGGTGAAAGTGATGCTCGCCAGCCACGTCACCTTGTCTTTCACCCCAATCTTTCCGTCGCCTACACGACCAACGAACGTGAATTACCAGGTGTGTGCGTTTGGCAGTGGGATACCGAGAACGGATTGCTCAAGCCGATTCAGAATCTCGTCACCATTCCGGAGGGATTCGATGGTTCGATTACGACGGCGGATCTACATCTCACTCCCAATGCCCAGTTCCTTTACGTCTCGAATCGTGATCTAACCAACCGACGGTCACCGACGGGTAACGATTCCATCGCGGGATTTCGAGTCGACGCTCAGACGGGAGCGCTTGAGCCGATTGGCCATTATCCATGCGAAAGGATTCCACGTTCGTTCACGATCGACAAGCTTGGCCGATTCCTCTACGTCGCGGGTCAGAGTGACGGCAAATTGGGTGTCTACAAGATCGAAGACTCAGGAGCTTTGACCAAGATCAATCAGTACGATATTGGCAGAAGTCCTTCTTGGGTGGAGACCTTATCACTTCCAAACGACGTTCGACCTTTTCGACCTCAAAAGCAGGTAGAGTTCATCACGGAGTCGACTCTTATGGAAGTCTTATGGGATGATGGCGTGTTCACAGAAGGCCCCACCGTCGCCCCGGATGGTGCAGTTCTATTTTCGGACGTGCGGCGTCAGAAGATCATGCGTTTCGATCCGAAGACTCGTCAGGTATCCATCTTTCGCAAAGAGTCCGGAGGCGCGAACGGTCTCGTGCATGATGCAAAAGGACGCTTGCTGGCCTGCGAAGGCGCTGATGGTGGTGGACGACGTATTTCGATGACGAGTGTTGACGGCAAAGTCGAAACGTTGGTGGACAATTGGCAGGGTAAACGGCTCAACAGTCCCAACGACATCACGGCTGCGCCCAACGGAGCTATCTACTTCACCGACCCTCGCTATCGTGGTTCTGAAACACGTGAGATCGACTTCGAGGGCGTCTTCTTGATTGAGGATGGCGAGGCGAGATTAGCAACCAAGGACGTGGAACGTCCCAACGGAATCGTGATCTCACCTGATGGTCGTTTCGCTTATGTCGCCGACAACAACAACCAGAACGGTGGGGCGAGAAAGCTATACAAGTTTGAGATTCTCGATGATGGATCTTTCGGCAATCGGAGTGAGCTTTTTGCATTCGGTCCCAATCAACGTGGGATCGATGGCATGACGATCGATTCGAACGGCAACATTTACGCGACCGCGGGCAAGGGTGACGATGCTGGAGTCTATGTCTTTGGGCCCGATGGTGAACATCTTGCGTTGATTCGCGTGCACGACGTTCCAACGAATTGCACGTTCGGTGGGCCCGATGATCCGAACACGCTCTACATCACCGCTCAGACATCCAGCGGGAAATTTGGATTGTTTCGAATTCAGATTGGCGAGTAAGCGTTTCTAGGTGATCAGGACATGAGCCGAAGGGGGAGGCGTACGACGCCTCGGGTACGAAACGGATAGCCGGTCGCAATTGATAAGACAATTCAATGGCGCGGTGGTCTTTCGACAGGAATATTTCAGACAAGAAAATACTTCAGCGGGAAATTCTTGGGTTGGAATTTTCTTGTCTGGAATCTTCCTGTCATCGCCTTACCAGATCGAATCGAAATATCGGGAAGGCTTGGGAATGCCAATGGCGATACCCGAGGCGTCGTACGCCTCCCCCTTCGGCTCATTTCATTGGTTCGCAACGGGGACTAATTCGACATGGTTTAAACGGCAAAGCTCGGATTCGCTGTTCTTTGACGGATGAGCGTAAAGCGTCACTGCTCCTGCCGAAAGTTGTACCGTGCCAACCACTCGCTTCGAAAACTGATTCGCTGTTGCTGTCGAATCCACGTCATATTTCAATGCAATCGAATCGCTCGCATTGACCAGGAGCCTATCTGAATACCTATCAGCCGATTGGGCGCTAGCCCGCCGTTCCTGTCGAAACCGGACGCTAGCTCGTTTCGGCTGCGGTTCTCGGATAGACTCTCGGTCATCAGTCGAAGAGCGACGATCGAACCCGATAGTCAGTGTTCGGCCCGCGTTTTTAGGTGCACAGCCGTATGAGATCCTGATCTCGTACAATCCGGGGTCTTGAACGTCGAGCGTCCATGAGCACCGATCGTCAGTGTGCTTCCATGATTCAATCGTATCCCAATCATACCCGTCGAAAACGTATTGAATGTTTGGGCCGTTTACCTCTGCCCAACTCGGAGCCAGGAGAACGGTCGATGACTGCGTCACGGGGATGGCGACGGGCTTGAAAGACTGTCCGGCGGTTACCTCTTCGAACCAGCTCGTGAACTTAACACGAAGGTCTTTCACAATGCCTTCGTGTTGACCGGCAAGATTCGTCTTCTCTGATGGATCTTTCTCTAGATCGAATAACAACCAGTCTTTCCGAGTTGGGTTTTGGGATGTTCCACCATTG
>JBCCKZ010000526.1:0-4609 GCA_039027135.1 Planctomycetota bacterium | reverse complement strand
GGGCTGGCTGGCAAGCAGGCGGCAAAACGTTTCGCCGTCGCCACGACAGAAGCAGAAGCATCCGCAGCAGGTAGCGGAGGTCTCGTTTTCTTGCCCTACCTTTCCGGCGAACGAACACCCCATGCCGATCCGGATGCGCGTGGTGCATTCGTGGGCTTGAATACCACGAATTCGCGAGGTGACATGACTCGGGCGGTCATGGAAGGCGTGACAATGTCGCTAAGTGACAGCCTGGAGATTATCAAGTCACTCGGTGTTCCCGTTCGGCAGATTCGAGCTTCTGGTGGCGGAAGCAAGAATCCATTTTGGCGACAAATGCAGGCGGACGTGTTTGGACAAAAAGTCACAACGCTATCTGTTGAACAGGGCCCCGCCTATGGCGTTGCACTCTTGGCCGCCGTGGGAGATGGCGCGTACAAGAACATTTCACAAGCCTGCAAAGCTGTCATTGAGGTAGCAGGGGAAACAAAACCCGTGGCAAAGGATCGAAAGACATACAACGCTCTCTTCCCAATCTATCGCGATGCCTACGCTCAGATGAGTGAAACCATGCATGGGCTGGCAGCGCTACAGGCGTAGTGGCCGGTTGAGCGGTGTAACAAACGTTAGGATGGCCACACCCCCTACCTATCCGCTGGGAAGGTCAGACGCTTCAACCGCTTTTGAATGGCGAACCGATGGACGGGGCCGTAGTTGCGAATTCGGCCCTCTCTGAGCCTAGGATCCTGACTCTCCCAGAGGGCATTGGTATCTACACAAGTCACTTAGCGTGATTTGCTGGTTCTTGTGAGCCGCGGGCCGGATGCGGCGAAGCCGCGGAGGCACCGGGCAATTGAGACAACCGGATTGTTGGGGGAATCTGCTATTCAGAGAGCGTCTAGGCTGGCTTTGGCCCGGCCCCCCACCGACAATCAAACAGTTCGCTGCGTTCCTATGCGGGTCACGGCTCACCTCGATCCGCGGACTTGTGTAGATACCAATACCTAGAGGGAGAGTAAAAGCGTTTTCTCAGACACTAATCAATAGTTGTTGGGCCCATGGTCTAACAGAAAGAAAATCACTCGGTCTTTACTTGTGCAAAGGCGAGCAGGGCATAGGCGGTCACCAGGTTCCGATCACCTTCCATCCAGCGACTGTGACCATCGTTAACCCACGATCCGTCTTCCAGCTGCCGAGATAATAACTCGTTGGTGATGTCCTCGCGCCAGCGATGCGGATTGCCTTCCGAATCATCGAGGACCTCAACCCCAGAGGCATTCAACGCTTTCGCGAATGTGTGGTAGTAGTAATACAGCCCCGCCTGGCCCATGCCTGGATTCGAATCTAGATCATAGTTTTCTTGAATAAAGCTCATTGCCGCCTGGACTCGCGGATCGTCAGCGGTCAGGCCCGCATAAATCATGCTGCGAAGACCGGCATATGTCATTGATGCATAGGATCGCAATCCGCCGTTGGTCGTCTCTCCAGCCTTGCTCTGACCACCAGCTGCGGGCGTGTAATAGAAGCCTCCATCACCGATATTTTCGGCGTGCTCGGTGTCATTCCCGTGGCCTTGCAAGTTTTGAGTCCGGCTCACGAAGACCAGAGCTTTTTGAATCGCTGCATCGTTTTCATCGTTGCCGAGTTCTCTGAGGGCTTCGATGAAAAAAGAAGTGTTGGATAGGTCGGGGCGAGAGTGGCTTCCGTAGCCAGCACCTCCGTAAGCGGTGTCCTTCGGTGTGGCCCCTTCTTCTTCATCCCATTGAATCTGCTTCAGAAAAGCTTCAGCACGCTTCAACGCACTATCGTACTTCCCGTCACGATTGGCCGCTGAAAGCGCCAGCACGGACACCGACGTTTCATAGTTTCGGTATCGAGACCCTGTTTTATAGATACCGCCGTCACCTTGGATATTGGCCTCGATGACTTCCAGTGCTTTCTTCAAGGCTGGATCGTCAACGGCATCAGGCCGGTGTTCAAGAATCGCTCGAACACATAGTCCAGTGACAGCCGTCCCCGTCTGAGGACTAAACGAACCATCATCGGATTGGCCACGCACCTTCAAAAATCGAATTGCCCGGTCGACGCTGGAATCAATCCCGGCGGTATCAACTGCGAAGACCTGCGTGTGCAAGGCGGTAAACAGAGCGATCGAAAACGCGAATCTCATGAGACGGCAGGCGAACGAGGCAACGGGAGGGTGATCCCCGTAGTATAGGTCAGCGTGTACTGGGGGCGTCGGTGAAATTTTGATCGCTCGGAGAGCAAAATTTCGCCGCTAGTCTTTGTTGTAGGCGTCCAGACGACGATAAAGCGTTCGTGCACCAATGCCTAATCGCTTGGCCGCCTCTTCACGGTTTCCGCTGGTCAATTTGAGAGTCTCTTCGATCGCCCAACGTTCGATCACCGCAAGCGGTTGCCCTATCAACTCACTGGGCCCGCCAACGCTTTCTTCCACCACTGAAATATCTGGTAGATCAGAGGATTCGCTGAGTTCCGGTGGCAAGTCATCGACATCAAGGTTTTCGTCTTGGTCCAAAACGACCATTGTTTCGACAAAGTTGCGTAGCTGCCGAACATTGCCTGGCCAGTCATAGGCGAAGAAACGCTTCGTGACATCTGTCGAAAAGCGAGCCTGCGGGCGGTTGTGTTCACGAATGAACTGTTTACGAAAGTGATCCATCAGTGGAATGATGTCTTCTCGTCGCTCTCGTAAAGCCGGCAATTCAATCGTGACGACCTTGATGCGATGGTATAGATCTTCGCGGAAATGACCTGCGGCTACCAACTCATCAAGTGGTCGGTTTGTCGCAGAGATTAAACGCACGTTGACCTTGATCGACTTATTGCCTCCAACAGGAGTGATGCGACTTTCTTCAAGCACGCGAAGCAGTTTGATTTGCGTGCTCATCGGCATGTCACCCACCTCGTCAAGGAACAAAGATCCCCCGTTGGCGAACTTGAAAGAGCCTTCTCGATCAGACACCGCGTCGGTAAACGAGCCTTTCACGTGACCGAATAGCTCACTCTCAACGAGGTTCTCAGCAATCGCACCCGTGTTCAGTGCAACGATCCGTTTCTCTCGTCGTTGGCTGTTTTGGTGAATCGCCTGGGCGATGACTTCCTTACCGGTGCCGTTCTCGCCGGTGATCAATACGGTTGCATCAGTCGCCGCAATTCGACGCACGCGATCGACGACGTCCTGCATCTTCTTTGAGGTGTAAATGATGCCTTCGAAGCCGTATCGCTTGTCGAGCCGTTGCATCAGCTCGCTGTTATGGCGACGCAGAATTACAGCATCAGCCGCTTTTTCTACGATGGCTCTTAGCCGAGCCGGAGTGATCGGTTTTTCAAGGAAATTGAACGCTCCCTTTTGCATCGCCTCAACGGCAACCGGCACCGTCGCATGCCCTGTGACCAGTACGACCTCTGACTCTGGCAACTTTTCTTTGGCGAGGGTCAGAATCTTCATTCCGTCAACGTCATTCATCACCATATCAGTCACGATGATGTCGTAGATTTCACGGCGAATGCAGTCCGCGGCGTCAGGGCCACTAGTGGCTACATCACATTGGTAACCGACCTTCTCGAGCGACTCGGTCATCGCGTGCGCGTGCGCAGCTTCGTTATCAACGACCAGCAAGCGAAGATCAGACGGAGTCACCTTGCCGGAGTCATCCTCTGAAGCCGCCTTCGCCGAATCGGATTCGCCATGTTTTGCCATCGCTGCTAAGCACCTGTGGGATCGAGCATTCGCTGATAGCGTGTTTGAAGCGATTGAACCTGGAGCGGCTTCTCTCGCGTGGCAAGCATTGAATCGACAGCCGCTTGAGCCGCCTCGGCTGTTGTGATGCACGGTACGCCATGCTGAACAGCAGCCGCTCGGATCTTGCCCTCATCCGTTCGAGCTCCTTTGCCCGATGGTGTGTTGATAATCAGCTGCACGTCGCCGTTTTTGAGATAGTCGATTAGATTGGGATGCCCTTCGGCAAGCTTACGAAGAGGCTCAACTTCAACATCCGCCTCACTCAACACGGCTGCAGTCCCGGAGGTCGCGAGGAGCTCAAATCCAAGCTCACGTAGCCGTTTACCCAGCGGAACGGCAGATGACTTGTGACTGCCAGCCAAGGAAAGAAAGATCTTGCCCGATTCCGGAAGAACACTGCCGGCTGAAATCTGGCTCTTGGCAAAAGCTACTGGGAACTCGTCACCAATCCCCATCACTTCGCCCGTCGATTTCATCTCGGGACCCAGCACAATGTCGACGCCGGCAAATTTCCGGAACGGGAAGACGCTTTCTTTGACCGAAACATGCTTCGGAATAGTCTCTTCTTTGATTCCGAGCTCATCAAGCGAGTGTCCCGCCATGACCTTGGTCGCAAGACCGGCGACGGGAACGCCAGTCGCTTTGGCAACGAATGGTGCCGTCCTAGAAGCTCGAGGGTTCACTTCCAAGACATAGAGTCTGTAGCCATCATTCTCGCGTTTGATCGCGTATTGGATGTTCATCAATCCAATGACATTCAACCTGATCGCCAGCTTTTGAGTGGCTTCACGAATCTCATCCAAAATCTCTTCGGATAAACTGAACGGTGGTAGTGCACATGCTGAATCACCCGAGTGAACTCCC
>JBCCKZ010000525.1:0-4624 GCA_039027135.1 Planctomycetota bacterium | reverse complement strand
GCCCATCCAATCGTCATCCAATGTTGTGACAAGACGATCGAATAATCGCTTCAAGTTTTCTCGAGAAGGTGAGAGTTGATACCGAATCATGCGAGGCACCATTTTCAGCAGGTCCATGGCCGTATTGCCTTTGACAATTCCGGCGGGTACTAACGTCGCAATCCGATTCACGCGATCCGGATAGAGACTCGCAAAGGACTGCGCGACCCAACCGCCCCAGCTGACTCCGAAAACTCCAACGCGATTCAGATTTGCGAAATCCATGACATCGAGAACCCACTTTGCGAATGAGTCATCATTGACCGGCAATTCGACATCGATGCCATGAATCGATTGTCCAGGCAGATCGGGAACATAAAGCTTCGCTGTCCGAGCCAACGGAATTAGCTCGGACAGCAAAAACGGAGCGCCCGTCCTCATCGCATGGAGGCAAAGGATCGGTGTGCCATCATTGGGTCCCATCACCAACATCTGCCCGCTTCCGATCCGCGTGGGAACGGTTCGAATACCGACACCAGCCCCAAGCTTTGAGAGGAACCTCTTGTAATGATCCTCCAGTCGATCTCGGCCTTTTTCGGTTTTCCAGATCACGGACTGTTTAGAATTCAATTCAATGTCCTCGTCGAAGGCATGCTTCCTTCTTCCCATTGGGTCATTCGGGTATCGGCTAAGCCTACATCCCTACAAGCGTACGTTCCCAGAGTGAACCTAGAGCCGGTAAATGACGTTACGGCTCCCAGGGTGCCAACTCGCGGAGACAACGGAACTCGAGGTTTTGCTTTTGTCCAACGGACTTCGCCTCTATTGACGCTCCATCAATGAATCGAAAAGTAGTTGCGAAGTGGCTGTGAAACACGACTGATTCGGGTAGATGTGCCTGTCGAGTATTTGATAAAGCCCTCTCAAGCCAAGACACAGATCCACTGATTCGAGAAGTAAAGGAAACCGGCCCCACGATGGTTACCCCCGAAACAGCCATTGTTGTGCCGTGTTACAACGAAGAGCGGCGGCTCGATGCCAACGAGTTCCGCAAGTTTCTATTTTGCAATCGAGACTGTTTCCTGTTGTTCGTTGATGACGGCAGCAAGGACCGGACACTTGACGTCCTACACGCTCTAGAAGACGTATTTCCCGAGAACATTGGCATCCTATCACTACCCCAGAACTGTGGAAAAGCTGAAGCGGTTCGCCAAGGATTGCTTGCAGCCTTGAAATATCGGCCAAAGTTCGTGGGTTACTGGGATGCGGATCTTGCAACGCCGCTCAACGAGATCCCACGGTTTTGTGAAACCTTCAAGCATCTCGACCGAGTCTCCATCGTGCTCGGTAGCCGGATGCGTTTGGTCGGCCACAAGGTTTCGAGACAGATCGTTCGTCGAATGCTCGGCAAGGCTTTCGCATTCGCAGCTTCGACTGTCCTGTCGATTCGCATTCGAGACACACAGTGTGGCGCGAAGATGTTACGTGTCACCGATACGACAAGTCGATTGTTTCAAACACCATTTTTATCGACTTGGATCTTTGACGTCGAAATCTTGGCCAGAATGAAGCACTTCGAAGGCTTCGATCGACACGGCGTTTTTGAATTGCCGGTTGCAGAATGGAATGAGATTGCAGGTTCGAAACTCAAGCCTTTTGACTTTATTCGGGCAGCCAAAGAGCTGTATTGGATTCACCAGCGATACCGCGGCGAGATGAAAGGTTGGGATAGCAAACCCTCCACCGAAGAAGCCGCTGCATTAGAAATACCTCAGAAGGCCACTAGCCGCCGAGCTGCCTGAAGCAGGCCAATCTTGGGCGGTATCCGCTCCGAGCCTGCGCGATCGATCAAGGACCGCAAAGGCAAAGAGCAATCAAATAGATGTCAGGCGTCATCTGTTTGACGACTAGACAATCTGGACTTCCGAAGTCGTATCTCATCTCAAAGACAACGAAAACGCTTGATTTCGTTGGTTTCATGAGTCTTTTCGGGAATCTCGGGTCGAATTCAAGTGTTTGGCATTCGCTGCGCATATCTGGTAGGCCCGTTGGCCGGACTTTCGGCGGCCTGTACTCCCTTTGCCTCCCTACGGAAGTTCTTCCCATGTTGAAAGATCTTTTTATTCGTGCGAAGCGGTGCCTCCTAGTGCCCGCGTTAGCCCTGCCCCTCTTCTTCGCTTCAGCATCGGACCAAAAGGCCGATGCTGGCGGATTCAACCTGTATATCGGTTCGGGCGGAGTCGCCCCTGTTTACGGTCGCGGTTTTGGCCTTCCCTACCAAAGCAGCTTTTACCGTGGTTACAGCTACGGTTTTGGAGTCGGAAATCCATACGTTTCACCGCGTGTGAACTACGACATCTATCGCAGTTATCGAACTCGACGCGCTCCCGTCGGATTCTACTCACCTGGACTCAATCCATACGATTGCTATCCAGGTGGATATCGCGGACGCCGAATTCCCTTTTAGGCCTGTCGAGCTAACGACCTAATTCACAAGCCCAAGTGAGACCTTAGGTTTTGCTTGGGCTTGATGAATTCTCGCTACCCGGTTTTCCCAAGACCGGATTTCTTTTCGTTGCCCAAGGGCGTCATGGTCTCGGGATAGAACGGCTAGCAAAACTGTATCACCAGGCCGAGCATTATCGATCGCCCAACGGACGGCTGCATCCGTGTCGGCGACCCACCTCATCGCAGCACATTTTTGAACTCCATCGATGACATTATGAGCGGCTGAACGAAACTGTTTTGCGGAGACTGAAACGGCTGAAGTCAAAACAACACGATCGGCAAAACGCTCCATGAGATGCCCG
This sequence comes from Planctomycetota bacterium, assembly GCA_039027135.1. Taxonomy (GTDB): domain Bacteria; phylum Planctomycetota; class Planctomycetia; order Pirellulales; family Pirellulaceae; genus Rubripirellula. The sequence goes on along the minus strand of JBCCKZ010000525.1, from coordinate 1,835 downwards.
GCAATCGCGAGACTCGATTCGTCCTGATCACCCACAGCGGCAACGACCCAAAGTTGTCCTCCTCCCTTGGCCATACGAGCGTACCTTAAGGCATGCCGTAGTTGATTCGGTTCATTACTATCTAGGATGACCGTGGGTTGGCCTAAATCTCTCTCAAGCTTTTGCAACCGCCCGGGTACTTGCCTAAGTCTTGAGATCTGCTCGACGACATGCTGTATCGGTTGATCGATCAAGATTCCCATCGTGGTTGCCGCAAGGAAACTAGCGTTCATTCCGGGTCCACCCAACGTTGTCTCAACCATCGCCGACGTATCCCCATAGTCGACCAGCATCGACCAAACCCCACCTTCTTGATCCATCAGTTTGGCAGTCACATCACCTTCATTCCTTAGCCCGAATGTGACAACTCGAGGACAAGTTTGCTCGATCTGAGAGATCATTCCGGGCTCATCGGCAGAAGCAATGATGATGCCATCGCTACCAAGATGCTCCAAAGCACAATCCAAAGTCCCGGGTCCAAAGTCATCTTTCGAACTAGGCGGCGAAGCGACGATCAAGACGTCAAACTCCATCACGTCGTAGGCGCCCCTCCGAAGTGATTCGTCGGTTAGCTCGACGATGGCCGCATCCGACTTCTCTTCGACGCTGTTGACCAACCAATCAAGAAGTGCAATGCCTCCTGCGTGTGCCTCACCGCCAGTCTTTTGTTGGCCGGAATCGCTATGACCGAGGTCGCACTGGTAGGCTGTTCGTATGCCACATCCGCGAAGCATCGTGGCGACCATTAGCGTCGTCACTGTTTTTCCAGCGCCGCCAAGCACACCGACCGTGAGCATTTTTCGGTCGGGTCGATCAAGTGTCTCTCGCTTGATTTTCAATAGGGCTGCATCCACGTCGCCGACCAAGTACTGCGGCAGCGGACATGGGAGGAGTTGTTCCGTAATGACGCCGGCAGCTCCCCGAGCCATCGCATTGGCTACCAAGCGAACGGGATTATCTTGACCGATCCTGCAGACGGCCAAATCTCCCGGCATGATCATTTCAGATTGGGTGCAAAGGGAGATAAACTCGACGTCCTCGCCGCCAACCATTCGTCCGCCCGGTAGCATTTCGACCAAAGATCGCCTCTCGGCTGCCGAGCTCTGACCAGCCGCGATCTCCTGAGACTCAGGAGAATCCTCGCCGTGAGACTGGGGAGTTACTCCAACGGCTTTGTTTTGTGTGCGGGATCGCATCAACGGCCTCCTTGCCATGATCGAATCTTCGTTCTTTGACGACATCCATCCTTTGATGTCGCTTCTTGCCGTCGCGTTGAATCCATCTCCGCTGACGACGGTGCCTATTGTTGGTTTGTGGCAGAAACGGTCAATAGCGATTTCGGATCAATGCCTTTCGACTCGGTTTGCCAAGAACTGGCCTTGACGCCCAACGGACCTTCTTCGAACACGCGAACCCGCGGCACAACGTCTCGGAAGATCAGAGCGACGATTACCCGTCGTCGCGAATTCCACAGCGTCGCGGCTGATTCCGACACAAGAAAACGAAATGCAGCTGACTACGCAGCGCGGCGAGTCTCGGCGCCTACCTTGGAAGACTCGCGGTCTTCAGGAGAAGAGATGTTTTGCGAATTGGCGTTATCGAGCTGCGAAGAAACCCAAACTCCAGCAGACACTTTGGCCACGGATGCGATCCAATCACCAGGACGATGAAGCTTGGTTAGAGCTTCGACCAATGATGTAGCGATAACGTTGCCTCGTCCAATCCAGCCACCAGCGATCCACTCCGATCGAAGCGAGTGGTGTTCCACGGGAGATTTCACGCTTGGCAAACGACGT
>JBCCKZ010000524.1:0-4643 GCA_039027135.1 Planctomycetota bacterium | reverse complement strand
GCTCGTTGTTCTCCGGGCCGAATTCCGTTGGCAACTCGTGTCCCTGCGCAATACCAGAGCTGTTTGGGCCGCGAAATTGAGGCCAATCAGCTTCCGCAACGACTTGCAAAAGCAGAACAAACGCCAGAAAGCTAGCTCTACGAATCATGAAAGAGATGGAGCTCGTCGGCACCGAATCAGCACGTGGGAGTTATGATGCCCCGAGCTTACTCGACTTTTGTTTCTTGATGGGTGACCGAAGGGTTTTAGGGTATCGCATGTTAAAGCTCCGGCTAATTTTTGTTTGGTTCTTTTTCTCTTTTGTCAGCTTTGGATACGGCGCCCAGCCACCCAACTTGATTGTGGTGATGGTTGATGACATGGGTTACGAGGGTGTCAGTTGTTTTGGGAACCCCTATTTCAAGACTCCCGAGATTGATCGCCTTTCACGCGAGGGCATGCGTTTGACTGATTTTCACTCTTCGGGAACGGTTTGTTCGCCAACTCGCGCCGGACTACTTACGGGGCGGTATCAACAACGTGCTGGAATCGAAGCGGTGATCCATCCCGTTAAAAACCACCCTGAACATCGAAAAGGACTGATGCTCTCCGAGACCACCTTCGCCGAGGCTCTTGGAGATACCGGGTACAACACGGCTTTGGTAGGAAAATGGCATCAGGGCTACCCGGAGAACTCCGCGGACTTTCATCCTCAAAACCATGGGTTTGATAAGTTCGTTGGTTACCACAGTGGCAACATCGATTTTGTAAGCCACGTTGGCGATCACAATTTGCATGATTGGTGGCATGGACGGAAAGAGACGCGTGAAAAAGGCTACTCGACGGATCTGATTAATCGTCATGCACTCCAGATGATTCGAGAGTTCGCGCGAGATACCAAACCGTTTTATCTCTACGTGGCGCACGAAGCCATTCATAACCCGGTTCAAGTGCCTGGTGATGGCATTAGGCGAACGACGAAGAAATGGGACCGATGGGATTGGCGAAAGGTATCGACGGAAGAACGGATCGAAAAGTATCGAGGCATGATGATGCCCGTTGACGATGGTATCGGGCAGCTTCGCGAGACCTTGATTGAACTTGGAATCGATAGACAAACACTTATCCTCTTCTTTTCTGATAACGGTCCGTCGTATGACTTTCCGTCAGGAAGCAAGGAACTTCGTGGCGGGAAAGGGAGTGTCTACGAAGGTGGCCACAAGGTCCCCGCGATCGCCTGGTGGCCGGGAACGATTCCCGAGAATACCGAGAGCGATGAGCCAATCATCAGTATCGATATCATGCCCACGCTCGTCCGTTTGGCTGGTGCATCTACAAAAAGTCAAATGGATGGCGTCGACATCTCGCCAGTGTTGTTAAAGCGAAAAGCACTGCCATCACGCCCTTTGTTTTGGGCATCGCTTTCGAACAAAGGCAATCGCTCCGAGGCGATGCGAGAAGGCGATTGGAAACTTGTGGTTCAGCACCCGAATGCAGACGCGGGCACCTTTCAGAATGCAAAGGTCGAACTCTACGACCTCGCACTCGATCCTTCTGAGGAATCAAATCTGATCACCAGTCATCCTGACGTCGCTACTGAAATGCACAACAGGCTGAAAGCATGGTACGCGGATACCACTTCAACAGCACCCGAGCAGCCGGGGGGGTGGCTCGCGAACTAGACGCTTTATGCCGCACACAAAGATGCAAGCTTGAACCGCCACCTCTATGCTCCAGGAACGACCCCACCCTAGCTCGCAGCGTGAGCACAGGGTGACACACTGTGTTCCCACACAATCTAGAAACCGCCTGCCATCACCATGTCCAAGTGACGCCGGGTCTAAGAACTCCGCGATATCCGCTTCAGGGCGACAGCCGCGATACTTTGTGCTCCTTCGACGACCGTGTCCTTGATCAGGAAGTTTCAGCGGCCGAATTGCCATGACGTCAATCGGAGGACGCGATCTTATTTCTTGCCGAGTGAGGCCCGTCTCGCCGGCCCATTTCACTCCGGAACGCGAACAAGCACCTGATCATCTTCCACTTTAACCTCGAAGACCTCGACGGCGATGTTCGGGTTATCTTCCCACTTTCCCGTTTCGACGCTAAATCGCCAGGCATGCCAAGGACAGGCCACGCAACCTTCGGCGAAGTACCCCTCGGCTAGCGATGCCCCCATATGGGGGCAAAGATCGTCAATCGCGTGCCAGCTATCGCCATTTCGAAAGACGGCAACCATGCGTCCATCAACGGGAACGGCCACCCCCGTACCATCGGGGAAATCCTGGACGGGGCCGACTTCTTCAAACTCACTCATAGAAATCTGGTTGCAATTTGAACGCGTTGGAGCGGCGAATCATCGACACCAATTCGAGTTGATCACCGCGACTATCGTAGCTATGAAGACAAATGAAGTTCTAGTGTGGTTCTTGATAGCGATGCCGCGACAAGCCGCTATGCTGTGGATTCCACCCAACACCGTACTTTTCCCATGGATGATGCATGTCCACCTCATCGCTGTCCGGCGACCGATTGCGTCGCGAACTCGAGGCCAAGGTTTGGCCATTCGTTCAAACGCCCGCTCAGTACGTAGGCGGTGAAAGAAACATCGTCGTCAAGGATCGCCAATCGGTTCGCGGGCATGTTTGCCTAGGCTTTCCCGATGCCTATACGATCGGAATGAGCCACCATGGCCTTCAAGTGCTCTACTCGATAATGAATCGAGAGTCCGAATGGGCGGCCGAGCGTGTCTTTTGCCCCTGGCCAGATATGGAGGAAAAGCTTCGACGCCATGACTTGCCGTTGTATAGCTTGGAGTCTTTCACGCCACTTTGCGATTTTGATGTTGTCGGGCTGTCGCTGCAGTATGAGATCAGCTCGCCGAACGTACTGACGATGATGGATCTTGGTCGGATACCCCTGATGGCCGAGGAAAGGACCATGTCCGATCCACTCATGGTCGCGGGTGGCCCGTGTTGTCAGAATCCAGAGCCAATGGCGGATTACTTTGATGTGATGTTGATTGGTGATGGTGAGCCTGCCCTGCCGAGGATTTGTGAACACTGGCTTGAGCAAAAAGAGCGTTTTCGTCGCGAGGACGGATCTTTTGCTGTGGGCGAAGAAGGAAGGCGTCAGCGTGAAGTGGCACTTGCCGAAATCGCTCGGCAAATCGAATACGCCTACGTCCCTCGGTTTTATGAGCCGGAGTATTGCAACGATCGTATTGCATCGATCTCTCGGGTGCGTGATGACGTTCCCGAAACGATTGCGCCGAGCGCTATCGAAGACTTGGACGGCATGCCACTTCCTACCAAACCAATCGTTCCCTACATCGATACGGTTCACGACCGAATCGCTGTTGAGATCATGCGGGGTTGCCCGCACCAGTGTCGGTTCTGCCAAAGCACGGTAATCAAGCGTCCACTGCGTTTTCGAACGGTGGAGACAATTGTCGATGCGGCATGGGAAAGCTATCGCAACACTGGATACAACGAAATTAGCATTCTCTCGCTTTCATCTTCAGACTATCCACATTTCGAGCCGCTCGTGATGCGGTTGCACGAGGTGTTCAAGCCACACGGAGTGAATATTTCAGTGCCCAGTCTGCGAGTCAATGATCAACTCAAGACGGTGCCCATCTTGCTCGGGTCGGACCGTCGACGTTCGATGACGCTTGCGCCCGAAGTAGCTCGTGATGACATGCGAAAGCAAATCCGCAAAAAGATTAAGAACAGTGATCTTATCGACGGATGCCGCGTCGCATTCAACCACGGATTCGACAGCGTCAAACTCTATTTCATGTGCGGCTTGCCGGGTGAACGCAAGGTCGACCTCGAGGGTATCGTTGAGCTCGCCGAATCGATTGCCCGCGTGGGCAAGGAAGAGACCGGGCGTTTTGCGAGAGTAACCGCGAGCGTGTCCAACTTTGTACCCAAGGCCCATACGCCCTATCAATGGAATGGGATGCAGCAACGGGAGTACTTCCATGAAGCCCACCGCTACATGAAAAGTCTTTGCAAGATTCGCAGCGTCACGGTGAAGTGTCACGATGTGGAGACGAGCCTGCTCGAGGGTGTCCTTTCACGTGGTGATCGCCGAACAGGCAAAGCGATATTGTTGGCCTGGCAGAGAGGGGCGCGAATGGATGGTTGGACAGAATACCTCGATCCAGATCGCTGGTGGACAGCCCTAGCTGATGCGGGCATCGATATCGAGCGACAGGTGCACGAACCCTACGAAATGATGTCGAAACTGCCCTGGGATCACGTGAATGTCAAGTTTGGGCGATTCTATCTTGAAAAGGAGCACAAGCGATCGGTCGTTCAACTCGATGCCATGGCCGAGGCCGTCTAGGTCGTCCTTGTCAGATCGGCGGGGTTCCGGCTACACTCCGGCCCTCCTGGGAGTGGATTTTGTCGTCATCCGTGCGGTTAAAGCTCCGGACTAGGGGAATTTGCTGTACAGATCGACCGTCCGCGATCAGACAGTAGTCAAAATTTTACAACGGACGATGTTGCAAAAAAGAAGCAAGCGACATCATGAATGATGGTATCCATCCCAACTACCAAGACACGACCGTGACTTGTGGTTGTGGTAGTTCGTTCACGACACGTAGCGTCAAGCCGGAATTGAAGATTGACATCTGCAGCGAATGTCATCCGTTC
>JBCCKZ010000523.1:0-4645 GCA_039027135.1 Planctomycetota bacterium | reverse complement strand
CTCGCCGATAGCTTCCTGAAGTATTTGATCAGGGTCGCCGGCGGCGAGCGAACCGCGAGTGAGCGTCACGGGATAGGCGACCATGAGTTTATCCCCTGGACGGTCGGGCCCGTGCTCTAGTTGGAAACCGCGGATTCACAGCTGATATCTATCCGAATAGTTTTTTGGCCCCTCGAGGTGATGGAATCCGCTTGATGGTGGATGTCGGGTGACCACGCCCAAATGCACGCACCAAACAAACGGATTCCCGCCAGTGTCCTACACAATCATCAAATCATCTGTTGTCATTCTTCTTGCAATCCTTGGCATGGGATCGCTCAATGGGGAAAAACAGTCCGTCGACAATGCAGTCGCTGAACATCCCAATCAAAGGAACATCCGTGCAGGAACAACTTTCCATCTTGAGTTCCGCCAACAGCTGGAGAATCTCAACGGACATTGGAGGCACCTAGATCCGAACTTGGATGTCCTCGATGAACAGCCGATTCTTCGTGACGAAGTTTCGATGATTCAAAGTCACTTACGCCTCGTCATTGAACAACTTGAATCGGCGAAAATCGATCATCTCTCTAACCCCCAGATCGCAAACCGGGAATCTCATATCAGAGCTCTTCGGCATTACATGCAAATTGGCCGATTTCCTCAAAACACCTACGCCGCGGGTCGGCATCCCGTCTTTATCGATCAGGAGGGAACGCACTGCGCGGTCGGACATCTCATCGCCCTATCGGGCAATGCCGAGTTGGCTCAAAGGATCAACCGTCAACATCAACTCGACTTCCTTCGCGATATTCGCACATCCGGCTTGGCTCAGTGGCAAGTTGCCTCCGGCTTAAGTCTTGATGAACTCGCGCTCATCCAACCCACCTACATCTCGAAGACGCTCAGCTACCCCAGGGAAATCCAAGACCTGATTCGAGGCGACTCAAGCTCTTTGCTCGAGGCGTTACGAAAAGGCAATCGATCAGTGCACGATCGGTGCGGTGGCAAGACGATTCTTCACTTTGCCGCAATCTCCGGCAACCTGAAACTAGCCAAGTACCTAGTCGAACACGGTGCCAACATTAATGCAGTCACTGAGCTGGGCTGCGACAAGACTGAACTAACGAAGGGAGGCAATCGCGCGATGTTCACTGTTCGATGGAACGAGCCAACCAGAGTCAACAACGACGGTCCAAGAGGAATCGGCGTCCGAGGGGAAGTCTTTCGAACCAAACGAGGTCGTTTGATCGCTGATGCTCTCGGTGACCTACGCGGTGGCTTTGAAGGCGTCAGTGCCTACGAATTGGCGACGCGTCGATTGCAATCTCGCTACGCCCTTAACTCTCGTCCCATCTTTCGTCCGGGATCAAAGAGCGGCAAACCGATACCTGCTCCCGTGGACAACGAATTGGACCAACTTGAGAAAGGTCGCCAAGCAGTCGCCGAGTACTTGCTTTCATTAGATGAACTGGTGAATGACCAGGACGATGCTGAATGAGTCTTAAAAGTCGACTTGGGCTCGCATCGCGAAAATGTCAGCCTCGCTTTCTACACCTGTGGAATCATCGAGAATGGAGTGAATATAGTTCCATTGAAACTTGGTGTAGGGATTCACATACCAGTTCAAACCTGTCGTGAGATTATTGAGTCGACCACCGCGAACATCGGCGTCATTGAGATCCAACTGGGACCATCGAAAGGCGATCTCCCAAGCACCAATGCCGCGTTCGGCACCAACACTTCGCTTCGGCTTGACTCTCGAAAAGACGCCACCCTTGCGGTTGTATTTTCGCTTCTCGCCTGTCAAGAAGTAGCCGGCATAGGTATAGAAGCCTGGAAAAACCAAACTTGGCTCATCCGGCCTCGAGATTGACGAGTAAATGATTTCGGATTGCGTGTAGAACGAACCTATGGATCCCGCCAACTCAATCGAAAAGAGATTCGCATCGGCCGAGGAGAGTATTCCAGTGTCGACAAAAGGTGGGACACTGCTTGCGGCACCAGAAGGGACCCCCAGTCCGGTTTCGGCGACGAACACCTCGGGCTGGCTTCGAATTTGAATGGGCTCATCATCGGGGTTTACATAACTGTAAGCTGCTCCAAGATGGATAAGACTTCCCGAGGATTGGTTATCCAAAAGGAGACCAGTTAACCGCGAACTCATTCCGTATCCAGCTGCGTGCCCAAGGCTGCCACCAAACGCATCGGTGGGAAAGCGGTACCCCGAGATCGCCCAAGTCATAAGTTGATCCGCACGATGACCGTGCAACATCACCCCAATCTGACGGAAAGGCAATTGTGCGAAGGGTAGCGAACGTTCAAGGAACGTCAGCTCTTTGACGCTCGTCAATCCTTCCATTCCAAACGGCTGTCGAAATAGCCCGACGCGAAGCTTGTTATTGCCGAGAACTTCGTCGATCTCGAACCACAAGTCCATGAAGCTAGGACGCCCGGGGAAGGCGAAATCCATCTCCAAGATGTAGCTGACGTTGTCCCAAGCCTCGCCAACAGCCGCCAACCGTGCGCGTCGAAAGTCTGCTCCATCCGGAATCTCACCAACCGCGGCTTCATTGGCAACATCTTGTTGAAACCAAACGGCGTCCGCTTGGAAAAATCCTGTGATTCGTGCGGTGGGAAACTTTTTCCTCGTCGCGGGCGGCTCATGAACGCAAAAAATTTGTTCGCTGATAATGGGTGCCGAAGCTGCTTGCATCTGCTTGAGTGCCTCGATTTCTGCACGCAGCTGGGCGAGTTCTTGGTCGAGAGCGATAGCGGGTTGCTCCGCGGGAAGTTCCAGCATCTCAAATTCGTCGCTCGACTCTGCTTGGACTCCCGAAATACAGACCAACGCAAACAATGTCAGCCTGATCAGCTTGAAGACGCACTGATCAACCCCATCAACATTCAATCGAAACATCAAGGCCGTCCTATTGCCGTGGCTATGCATGAGTTTGAGCGACTGACTCCTATCAGAGCTTCCGTGTCGCTTTCGTTACGGGCTATCGACGGAGCTTCAGATTGAAGCGGCAGATAAGTTGGATGGCGGCAAAACTGATTCATTGCTCATCCGTGGCCCACTGAGCCTTCGACAAGTCATTTCTTAAGAGGTCAACTGATCTTTGACAGAATGCCTCTTGTACTGCCTAGCACCACCTGGCTCGATTCTTCGGGTTTTTCGTTTCCGGGTGTAGTGACTTTGCGCATTGCTCAGAGGGCAGAAACTACGCCTAAACGCAGCGTGGATGCCCACTGACACCTCTTGAAAACATTCATCACACGCAAATGAACGATTTGGCACTGCCCTTTACGTCCAAATCGTTCTCCGATGCGCACGATTGTTCCGGTCGCGCAGGTTAGCGACGGCGATAATTGTGAAAAGAACCACGAGTTGAACGTCTTGCGCCTTAGTGTGACCAACCTTCCAAACGTTCAGAGTTGTGTCGACGGCATCAACTCTCGATTGCGATTCATGTCAACACTTCCCAAGACGGCCATCTAGAGGCTTCAATCATGTTTAAGAATATGCGTTTGCGCACAAAAATCTGGCTGGGATTCGCCAGCGTTTCGGCCCTACTCGTTGGAGTTGCCTGGGCTGGCTGGCAGGGCATCAGCAAATCATCCAAGGGGTTCACCAGCTACCGCGAACTAGCAAGAGACTCAAATCTCTGCGGCCAACTCCAAGCAAACATGCTGATGGTCCGTATGAATGTAAAAGACTTCCTGATCAACTCAGAGCCGAAGGAGATCGAACAGTATCAGGAATATCTCGAAAAAACAGAAAAGCACCTGGCTGAAGCACAGCGAGAAATCGGAAAACCTGATCGCGCCGAAGGTATTGATGCGATCGAACAATCGCTCGCCCAGTACCGAGAAGGCTTCACCCAAGTCATTGAGCAACAAAATGTACGAAATCAAATTCTCGATAATGAACTAAATACTATTGGTCCTCAGATCGAGCGTAACTTGACGAACATCATGCGTACCGCCCGAGAAGATGATGATGTCGAAGCTGGATTTCTTGCGGGAACCGCGCTGCGTCGTTTACTGCTCGGCAGGCTTTATGTCGTGAAGTACTTCTCGAGCAAATCTTCGAAGGATATTGATCGCGTCAACTCCGAATTCAAGGCTCTCGAAGCTGATTTCGCCGGCCTAGACGCCGCTCTTCAAAACCCTGAACGACGCGAACTTCTTGCAAAGTCGCAAGTGTTGAACTCGAAGTACCAAAATGCTTTTGCTCGAATGATCGAGACAACTCGACAGCGTGAATCGATCGTCAACACTACGCTCGATCGTCTCGGACCTATGATTGCCTCGACGGCGGAAGAGGTGAAGCTCTCGGTTAAGCAAGACCAAGATGCTCTTGGCCCTCAATTGAAGACTGCAAATGTAACGGCAAGATCGACGATCGCTATCGTTGGTGTCGCTGCTTTGTTGGCCTCAATTGCAATCTCATGGTTCCTTTCAAGAATCATCACTTTGCCCCTTTCGAAACTTGTGGTCGGGATACAGACCGCCGAGGCAAATAACGATTTAACCGTTCGTTTCGATGCTCGAAGTAATGACGAGATCGGCGTGATGGCGAAGAGCCTCAATCAGTTCTTCAACAGTCTTCACGATGCCGTTTCCAAGGTCGGCGGTAGCACAAAGACTGTATCGACTGCAT
>JBCCKZ010000522.1:0-4651 GCA_039027135.1 Planctomycetota bacterium | reverse complement strand
GCGAGCAGTTCATCTGTTTACGGAGACTGCCAAGATTTTCCCAAAACAGAAAGCCGTATCGGAACGCCTTTATCTCCCTATGCGTCGAGCAAGAGAGCTACAGAGCTATACGCCAACAATTTCTATAAGCTCCATGGTCTCCCCACGATTGGCCTACGTTACTTCAATGTCTTCGGTCCTCGTCAGCGCCCGGATGGCCCCTATGCTGCTGTTATTCCAAAGTTCATGTACTGCCTGAAGAAGAACGTTGCTCCGTCTATCCACGGCGATGGAGAACAATCTAGAGACTTCACCTACGTTGCCAACGCAGTCGAGGCGAACATTCGAGCATTGTGCGTACCCGCCGAAGAACTGTTCGGAGAGACATGCAACGTCGCTTGTGGGAAAAGCTTCAGTGTGAATGATCTATTCAAGCATCTATGCAATATCGCCGGAGTTCAATGCTCAGCCAACTACGTTGGCGAACGACAAGGTGATGTTCGAGACTCAATGGCGGACATCTCTAAGGCAACGGAGCATCTTGGGTATCAAGGTCGGTTTGGTTTTGAAGATGGTCTGAGAGCCACTTGGCAGTTCTTTGATGGCCCCGCATCAGGAACCACGCGAGAAATTGAAAGCAGTGGTTAACCACTTGTCGGAAACCCAAGAAACCGGCCGATCAAAGCATCCGAAGAACCATTTGATTCCAATCCTTACGATTGGGGTGACCGGTATCTTCTCGGCATTCTTCGTTTATGCATTCCATTACCGTTCGAATGGGCTACTGAGGAACTACAGCCAGGATCTACAAAAACAGCTAAAGACCTATGACGAGAACATCAGTAATAGCAGGTTGAAGTCGGAAGACCGATTCCGGATGGTCTACGAAGCTGGCTCCACGATATCGATACAATCTGGGCGACTACTTAGTACGTTCGAGTCTCCTTTTAACTCGGTGCGTCGTTTGCAATTCATTGAGAGTCACGCCCGGCGTCTGCAACATCGACTCAACGTTGATGACGTTGATTTCTCACCCATCGAAACTCAAGATATCACGAGGCGGCTCAATCGATCCCTGCTAGAGGTATCCAAAGGCTATGATCGGCTACTCGACAACGGAGGTGAAGTGACGCCCTTGGTCGAGGCATTAACCTTTCAATCGCCGAAAACGCCAACCACATCAGCTGATCTCGACCAACAGTCTAAGCAACTACAGTCACGTATCGATGGCCTCGCCACCTGGCTTTCTTCATGGCGGGATCCAGATAGTCGTCTGGCGTCTGCAGGCGACACTGGCACTGCTGAATATGTAAACGGTCAAGATTCGCCATCGCTTGACCCACCTCTTTTCGCAGTAGGGGTCGTTCATTCAATCGACTCCATCGCGATCGAGACGATAGAGGGTTTTCTTCATCAGTATTGTCGCATGACGTACGACTTTGCGTGGCAAGACCCGACCGAGCGTATTTTCTATTCGCCTAATCCCAGCTTTGCACAACAGTCTGTAGACGCATTAAGGGGGCTGAAGATACCGGATCAGTTGCCAGCAGAATCAACTGAGTTTTGGAATGCCGTGCGAAACTTATTGGTCAACAACCTAGCATCACAGACGACTCATCAACTCGACCCACGACAGCGCGAAGCTTGCCTCGAGGCCGCCGATCGACTTTTACAGAGCGAGCGAGCGATCAATACTAACACGGCACGTGGGAGTCGCTGGATTGCCTTGGCGACAATGACTTCGTACCGCTGGAATTCAATCCCAGACCAATTGAGTCAACTTTCTAAAGACTGGAACACACGCAATGACCATTGGGTGACATTCAAACGAGACTTGGAACAGGACATCTGCCGTCAGATTGCTGATCCTGCTCCCACCGATGAGCCCCTCATTGCTCGGTTCGACGACCAATTGCGAATGTGGCAGCAAACTGGCCAGGGTTGGGAGTCCACTCGACTAGTCATGTCCGTGGCGGCCGCCTGGCATCCCGAGCTGGTCTCGCGTGAAGACGCCAGGCAGCGACACTATGCGAGGCTTGCGAATGAACTAAAGGGTTACCAAAGTCAACAGCTTGCTTTGGCTGTCCGGGCACTCTCGACCGTATTCAATGGTGACGCTTCGACGGCATTTGAGGCGGCCGAAGCCGGCATCCTCTTACAACAACCTATCTCCAGCCGAGTCAGTGGCATCGCCTGGAAAGTCGCCAGCAGCCAAATCTTTCCATCTGCAAAACCCCCTAGCGAGCCCCCTACTGGCGGCAACGAGAAGACAACACAAATCACAGAGTCTGCCAACGCTTCTAATTCCGCCGATCTTGTCCAGCGTGCCATCTATTGGAATGAGACACTAGAAGCGATCGCCGGCGCGTCCGAGAACAGAGGTGGCTCGGAAGATATCCTTTCACTCGCTCGAGCTGCATGGCTGATTCAAGCCGACCAGATGTCCGCCGCAGACGCCGAGTTGAATAAGATTTCGACAAACCGGCAATTTGAGACGACAGTTTCACGACTTCGTCAATTGATATCCACGCCGGCCGAGTAGCGGAGGCTACTCTTCTACGGCTCTTCACGGGTTTTGCGGCGTAGCAGGGAATCCCTCCGAGCGAGAGCGCGTCTAGATAGGATTCTCCGATTGCAACGGCTCGGAAGATTTTAGTCCGGGCTCACCATCACAAAATGATCTTGATTTCGCCCCCCCTGCGTTAAACTAAGTCGGTCATTGAATAATTCTCGACACCATTTTGATCTCCACTATGGCCTCTGCTCTTACCCCTACAACAAATGACATTCCGGGTTTTGCGGGTTATCCGCCCGCTCAACCGGCCGCCTCTGGCCAACAAGTGAATGTCGCCGAGGCCATTTGGCGATACCGGTGGGCGGTCATGATCCCAGTGATCGTTGGTGCGGTATGTGGCCTTTTGATCTACCTGCAGCTTCCGGAAACGTATCGAAGTACGACTCGATTGATGATCGAGTCTGATAATGCGGCTGTGCTGGATCAGCTCACGGGCGAGGTGATGGGCGGTGTGCCATCAATCGACATCGTTAAATCGCAACTGTTCAGTGATCGTGTCATGGCAATGGCGTTTGCAGCTCCGCGTATGCAGCCATTCCGCGAAGACTTCACGAATGATCTCGGTGTCTTCGCATCCGATGTCCTCGACAACATGGAGCTTGAGCCCGAGGTTGAGGATCTTAAGACGGCTCAGTCATTGGTGATGCTGTTGCATTTTGACAATGAGAATGAAGCGATGGTTAAAGAGGCCGTCACCTCTTTCTCCGAATCGCTGCAACGTTATTACAACGACAACTACAAAAGCGGCCGCAACGATCTGCGAAAACTTGTCAGACAAGCTAGCGAAGAGCTTTATCCACAACTGCTTGAGCAAGAACGTCGCTATGGCGATTTCCGCCGAAGTGCACCGCTTGTTTGGGACAGCGAAGGACGTGCAATCAACCCTCACCGAGAGCGAATGATGGCATTGCTGGAAAGTCGCAGCGAGCTCTCCGAACGCGTCGCTTCGAAGAAAATTGAGCTTGCTCAGCTGGAACAGATCGCTGAACAAATGAAGGAGGATCCCGAGAATGCTCTCGGAGTAGTGGGTGAGCTGCTGGAAAAGAAGTTCACATTGCCTTCGACAGAGAATCGATTAAACGAACTTCAGCAGGGCGACTTTGTCCTTGCGGAAACACTATTGAAAGAAGATCTGCTACCCCTTTCGATTGAGAGAGCGAAGTTAGCAGAGCAATTCAATGAGAACCATCCTTCAGTCAAAGCTCTAGACGTGCAGATCGAAGGCATGCGTGAGGAAATGGCGAAATTGCTGGCTGATCGGACAGACCGAGTGAAGGAACTCATCGGTGAAACGATGGCTGATCCTCGTCAGAGGGCGACTGAGGCGATGAAAGCAATCATCCTTGCCGCCAGCTCAGAAGTAAAAATGCTCGAAGCCCAATCTGAGCTTCTTCGCGAGCAGTGGGTAGAAGAGCAACGCAGCGCCGTCAAGTTGGCTCAGTTTGAGATGGATGACGAGCAGCAGCGTCGAAGTATCGAGAGAACCCGTGAGCTCTTGGATGAGATGGAAAATAAGCTTGCCGCCTTCAATATGGACGATGAGGATCGAGGAACTCGCGTCGTTGAGCTCAAGTCACCGACTCAAGCCTATCAGGTAGGCCCAAGCATCCTGAAAACGGTTGGAGTAGGAGGCGTACTCGGAATTCTGCTTGGCTGCGGCCTTGCGATGCTTCTCGAGAAGAACGCCAACACCTTCAGGGACTCCGACGAGATTGCAGATACACTTGGAACTCCCGTTCTAACTCACGTGCCGTTTTACAAAGGCCGAGTCAAGAAAGGCTCGAAGAGCGAACCAAACCCATATGAGGAGTTAGATCCCTCGCTTGCCGTGATTCACATGCCTGCGGCCGTTGCCTCCGAAGCAATCAGGTCGTGTCGTACCAACTTGTTCTTCGAGCTTTCGGGCAAACGTTCCAATGGTTCGATCATTCAAGTAACGAGTCCTCTCCCCGGCGATGGTAAGTCGACGATTGCCGGTAACCTGGCATGTTCGATCGCACAGGCTGGCAAGCGAACCCTGTTGATTGATTGCGACTTGAGACGTCCGCAGATGACGGATAACTTTGGTCTTGAGGGTGAGAATGGTCTCACGAATGC
>JBCCKZ010000521.1:0-4656 GCA_039027135.1 Planctomycetota bacterium | reverse complement strand
GAATCGCCAAGCGTTTCATCACTTACCTTCCAAAGTAGCAAACGCCGCGTCGATTTTCTCCGAGACGCTATCAAAAGTCGCCTCGCCACGATCATGCAGCGTGTCATCGAGATCACCAAAGGCTGAAAACAGATCTTCAACCGCCGCATTCGCGGCTGCAGCAGCATCTTCTGGCATCTCAGCCTTCTTTACCATCGTCTCCAGTTGGCCCAATGCATTACCAATTTCATGCAGCGCGCCGTGCACAGACTCAGGCTCCTTCGCCTCAAAACCAGCCTTGATTGTCGCCGCTAGTTCGCGAGTGTGCTCGATGGCTTCGGCAATCGTCGTGGGCTCGTCATGGCCGTGCCCATGATCGTGATCGTGCCCGTGGTCGCCATGGTCATGATCCCCGCCTTCATGATCGCCATCTTCGTGCTCGCCATGGTCGTGGTCTCCATGGTCGTGGTCATGCTCCTCGCCACTAGCACCTGAGTCAGCTGAGGATCCACCATCCGGCTGACACCCGACCGACAAGAACGTCATTGAGGCAATGCCAAGAGACAAAAACAGGGATTTCAGGACACTTTTGGACACAATTATTCTCCAGAGAACGCGGACATCCTCTTCTATGAATCATTGGAGCACAAAGTTCAAAGCAAAGCCAGAAATCCACGTCAAACAGACACGAAGAGTTTCATGGCACTGACGAAACGGCCGTCAAAAAACTCCGTCCGTTCAATTGGACGCGGAATTGAGCTCTGCGAGGCACCGCTTATCCGACTACCCATCAGCCGACTCGGCGCTCTCTCGAGGTTCCCATCAAAACCGGACGCTAGTGCGTTTCGGCTGAGGTATTCGGCCAGGCTTTTAGTCTAGGACTCATCGCCAAGGGTCGGTCCGCCAAAAGTAGGACGGCCATCGCATTCGTCCCAATCATCGGTTTCAATCGGAGCATGGATGGCCGTTTGAAGAACCTTCCAAGGAAACAAACAGCACTTTTGAAGCTCCGGCTTCAACTTTCCACCGTAAAGCTCAATCATTTCATCCTCCGAGAAATCCTCCAACTCTTCGACGCTCTGCCCCTCCGCCTTCTCGGCCAACATTGAGGCCGAAGCAAGGCAGACCAAACAGGTTTCACCCTCGAAAAAGGCCTCCTCGACTACTCCCGCATCATCGAGCTTCAAGTCAACCCGAAGAACTTCATCACAAATGGGACTCTGTCCCTCGGCGGAATGAGTGCGATTTGCCAGTCGCCCTCGGTTATACGGATCCTCATAGTGATCGAGGACATGCTCCTCAAAACGGTCTTTATCGTCAGAGTCGTCGCTTACGGGGCCCATCATGCCACTGAGATTTGGTGCGTATTTTCTTGTGATTTTACTTTAATTCAATGTCTGATCGAAGACACCGGGGTTCGCGACTGCCATGAAAGCTGCATAGACATGCACGATAAAACGGCCTTCGAGCTTCAAAAGCCTCTCTCAATTGCCTCACCAGTCGGCTGCACACGCGTCGGAATTCAATAGCATTGCTTAAACAACCATGCAACAATGTTGTCTAACCCTCCCTTCGAACCCCACACGATGGGCAGTCCCACCTCCATGGCATCACCTCACCTTGCCAAAAAGTTTGCTGTTTTCTTGCTCTTATCAGCTGGAACGGCATGCGCTCAATCCATCGATTACACCCGAGACATTCAGCCGATATTGGCGAGCCGGTGCTATTCCTGCCACGGCCCCGACGAAGCGGAAAGTGGCGTTCGGTTTGACGACCGTGAGTCCGTGATCGCAGAAGCTGAGTCGGGTGAGTTCCCGATTGTTCCCGGCGACGCCGAGGCAAGCGAGATGCTCGTGCGTGTGCTCCTTGAAGATGATGACTACTCGAGGATGCCACCGGAGGGTGACGCGCTAACGGAAGCTCAAATCGAAGCACTTCGCAAGTGGATCAACGAAGGTGCGCCCTACAAACAACACTGGGCTTATGAGCCGGTCGCTTCGGTCGCAGTTCCCCAAGGTCACCATGAAAACCCAATCGACAACTTCGTCCAAGCATCGCTCGATCAAGTTGATTTACCGATGAACGGTGCGGCGGATCGCCGAACGCTCATTCGTAGAGTCACTTATGATTTGACGGGTTTACCGCCCAGCTTTGAAGAGATCGAAGCTTTTTGCCAATCTGAGGATCCATTCGCTTATGAGAAGCTTGTCGATCGGCTGCTAGACTCACGGCAATATGGCGAAAAATGGGGTCGTCACTGGCTCGATCTTGTCCGGTACGCTGAGACCAATTCCTTCGAAAGAGACGGAGCGAAGCCAAATGCTTGGAAGTATCGCGATTACGTCATCCGATCCTTCAACGAAGACAAGCCCTATGACCAGTTCATTCGCGAACAACTTGCAGGCGATGAACTCGACGAAGTCACCAAGGAAACGCTCACGGCGACAGGCTACTACCGACTCGGCATCTGGGATGACGAACCCGCCGATATGCTGCAGGCTCGTTACGACGAACTCGATGACATCATCGCGACGACAGGACAGGCACTCTTAGGTACAACGCTGAATTGCGCCCGGTGCCACGATCACAAGATCGATCCGATCAAACAACGCGATTACTACGCGATGGTCGCTGCAATTTCCGATGTCACCACTTGGGGCACTCGACGAGACCAGAAGTCCAATAACCAGCTTGATGTTTCTGATCCTGGTCTGATCGATAAGTACCGCCAGTCCGATGAACGGATCGCATCCATCGAAGCTCAAATGCGAGAGATCGAGCAAGCCGCAATCGTCCAGATGCCGGCTCCCGATCAACGGGCCACCGAGGGGCGACCGAAAGAACGCAAACGTGTGCTCGACGCCAAGCTCAGAGAATATGTCGATGATGAGACCTTCAAAGGTTACACACGCCTGAAAGATGAGCTTCGGGCGGCAAACGACAACCGCAAACAACTGCCTCCCCGCGAATCAATCATGGCACTGGCCAGGGTTCACGAGCGGCCCGAACAGACGTTTGTTCTCTATCGTGGAAGTCCGCATTCTCCCACCGACCCTGTTGAGCCCGGCGTCCCCGAAATCCTTGCCGGATCTGCCGAGACGGCAACACTCGAAGACAATCCGTTTGACCTTGAGACACCGTGGATCAAACGCCGCGCCGTCGGGCGCCGAAAACAGCTAGCCGATTGGATTACCTCTCCCGAAAACCCCATGACTGCGCGAGTCATGGTGAACCGCATCTGGCAACACCACTTCGGACGTGGCATTGTTGCATCCACCAACAACTTTGGTTTGATGGCAACGCCGCCAACTCACCCGGAACTCCTTGACTGGCTCGCGATCAAGTTTGTCGCCGGTGGCTGGCGGTTCAAGTCGATGCACCGGATGATCGTGCTCTCGAAGACATACCAACAAACTTCCACGATCAGCGATGATCATGTGAGACTCGATGCCCAGAACCTGTTGCTGGGGGGCTTTCCCATGCGGCGGCTTGATGCCGAAGAACTTCGCGACACAATGCTCGCCGTCAGTGGTCAGCTTAATTTGCAGAGCTACGGCCCGAGCATTTATCCAGAGCTGTCACGTGAAGTTCTCCTGAGCCAGTCCAAACCCGGTCAGGGATGGTATCCATCCGCCCCCGACCAGCAAAACCGCCGGAGTGTTTATGTGCATGTCAAACGCAGTTTGATCATGCCAATGATGGCGGAATTCGACTTCCCCGATCCCGACAGTTCCTGCGAAGGCCGATTCAAAACACTTGGTCCAGGTCAGGCACTCGCACTCATCAATGGCGAGTTCGCTCGAAATTGTGCTTCGGTGATTGCTGAAGATCTTGGCGGCGAAGCTTCCGATGAATTTGTCAGCATGGCGATTCAAAAAACGATGGGTCGCGAAGCAACGCAATTCGATCAAGAGGAAGCGAAGCGATTGATTACCGAGCTAGAACAACATCCTGGCGTTGACGAGCAAAGAGCGCGACAGCTTTATGTGCTTTCACTGCTGAACCGTAACGAATTCCTGTTCTTGGATTGACCACCGATGAAACCAAACAACTTTTGCCGGCGAACTCGCCGTGAATTCATTTGGCAAAGCGGTGCTGGCTTCGGCGCTGCCGCCCTTACATCAATGCTATCGAGCGATGGCTTCGCGCCCATGGCAAATGCCGCGACGCCGTCGTTATCCCCGATGGCAGTCAAGCCTCCCCACTTCGCCCCCAAAGCGAAATCCGTCATCTTCCTATTCATGTATGGTGGCCCCAGTCACATCGACACCTTCGACGAAAAGCCATCGATGGTTGGCATGGATGGAAAGACCGTCGACGTGAAAACATTTGGACGCGGGGGGAAGAAGAACGGTGGACGAATCGTCGAACCTCGCTGGCAATTCGACAACTATGGCGATTGCGGTAAACGGGTTAGCCGTTTATTCCCCAACGTTGGCAAGCATGTTGACGACATCGCTTTCTTGCACTCGATGACCGCGGAAAGCCCGATCCACGGCTCGGCGATGATTAACATGAACAGCGGCCGAATCCTTTCGGGCAATCCTGCCCTCGGCTCTTGGCTGACTTACGGTCTGGGAAGCGTCAACGAGAACCTTCCGGGTTTCGTTGTGATGCTCGATCCGTCGGGCGGGCCGATCTCCGGTGCAAAGAACTGGTCGAGCGGCTACATGCCGG
>JBCCKZ010000520.1:0-4663 GCA_039027135.1 Planctomycetota bacterium | reverse complement strand
CATCTGTCTGCTCATGAACAAATTCCTTTTCAGGGAGTAGGTCCGCTTTGGCGATCGGCCGTCACTTGGCCGTTCGTGGACGCGGACGGATGTGTACGGTTTTCAGTTTGTTCGTCGTTCTGAAGTTCACAGCGGGTGCGAACAATGCGAACGGCGGCGTCGTTCCAGTGGCCTAGGCCAGCGGCTACGAGTACGTCAGATGGTTTCAGGCTAGCTCCAGCGCCTGCGGCAAGTTCCATCTCGATCCCATTGGGTGTCGCTTCGAAGCGGATCACCTCGGATGATCGGTCGAATTTAATCGTCTTTTTCTTGCGAGCGACTTCAATAATCTCAGTCTTCGCGAGTGTCTCAATGGCTGAATGAATCTCGTCCTCGCAAACGATCTCGATGGAATTGCCATCGCCATCAAATGCTGGTGAGTGAATGTGGTAATGGGCTCTTTCGAGTTGTGCCTTCGCGCTTCCTTCGGGCATGCGTGTGACGCGATCGATGCTGAGCCCCGGCTGGCGGTCGTCGCACAATCGCTGCAACACATCGGACTCGTCCAAGTCCTGGGTGAACTCGAGTTCGACGACTTCGTCCAACGACTCCATACCCAACGAGAGAGCCGATGGGAAAGAGATCCTCGGTTTGGGATGGAAACCCTCGGTCATCGAGAGTGGGAAATTGGCTCGTCGGATCATGCGTTCCCAGAGTCGAGCGAGATCGCGATGACTTATCCAGCGAAGCAGTTCCACCTTGGCGAATCGAATTCGGAAACGATACCGTCCGGCGGGTTGCTGTTGTTCGGATTGGCCGGCCGTTGAAGGCGTCGGGTTTTTTGGAACGACATGATTCATCGCACGACCACCTCCGGAACCAACGCTTCCAATTGACCAAGCAGATAAAGGTCAATGTCTCGGGCGGCCTCCATGCTCAAAGCTCGGGAGGCAATTTCCCGGCATTGGTCGATCGATACGCTTCGAATGATCTTCTTGATCTTGGGTAGTTGTGCTGGCGGTACTGATAGGTGGCGAATACCCATACCCAAGAGCAGCATCGCTCGTCCCGGCATCGAACTCATTTCACCGCAAACTGACAGTGGCCGATCACCATCGCCAGCCACATCGATGCATCGCGAGATTAAGCGAAGGACGGCTGGATCTACCGATTGGTAAAGATCCGCGACGTATTCGTTGCTGCGGTCAACAGCTAGCGCGTATTGAGCCAAGTCGTTGGTGCCGATGCTGAAGAAGTCAACTTCTCCAATGTAGTGATCGAGCATCATGACGGTCGCGGGCACTTCCACCATGATTCCAATGGGAATGTCACTTTGGTGCTCGATACCCTCATCGACCAAGTCTTCGGCAACCAGGTTGATCAACAGGCGGGCCTGGCGGAGCTCGGCGATCGTGGTGATCAACGGGAACATGATCCGAATCTCGCCATGGGCGGCTGCCCGCAAGATTGCCCGTAGCTGCGGTCGAAAGAGATCCAAGTTTCGAAGTGATAGACGGATGCTTCGAAGTCCAAGGAATGGGTTGTGTTCCTGTTCGGCAAGCGGGCGATGGCCCATCTTGTCAGCGCCAAGATCCAAGGTCCGAATCACGACGGGACGACCGTCGACCTGTTCGACAACTTGTCGGTAAGCTGCGTAATGATCCTCTTCGGTTGGCTCGTCGTTGCGAGCTAGATAAAGGAACTCCGTTCGATAAAGTCCGATGCCATCACCGCCACGACGAACCGCCGAGGCAGCTTCTTCGGGGAATTCGATATTGGCTGATAAGGTGACACGAACGCCATCCAGCGTTTCAGCGGGAAGCTCTCGAAGCGTTTCAAGTTGTTCGCGCAGCGAGGCACGTCGTTCGAGCTGTTTCCGGTATTGCTCGACTGTTTCTTCGTCAGGTCGGATCACTAACAGCCCGCGATCGCCATCGACGATTGTCAGATCACCTGTCCGAACTCGTTCTAAGAATGAACCCACTCCGACAACAGCTGGAATCTCCAGTCCCTTGGCAACGATGGCAGTGTGTCCTCCACTGCCACCGACTTCGGTACCGAAGCCGCGAACGTAGCGGCGATCGAGATTGGCCGTTTCGCTGGGTGTCAAATCATGGGCAAAAACAACTGCTTCTTGGTCGAGATCGTCAACGGACTGACGTTGGACTGCACCCAAAGCCTCAAGCAATTGCAGCCGGATGTCATCGACATCTTGGGCACGTTGGGCAAGAAGCGGATTGCTCAGCTTTCGAAGCGCGGCGGCGTAGTTTTGTAAGACACGGCTGACAGCGTAATCAGCGCATTGATTTTCTTCGAGAACTCTACGTTTGAGCTCAGCCATCAATCGCGGGTCGGCGAGCATCTGTGCTTGAGCGGCGAAGATGTTACCCGTTGACGCCCCAGCAACCGCAGCCGTGCCAGCGGCATGCTGAGCGAGCCGTTCGGTTGCCGCATCGATCGCTGATCGTAATCGCGCGTATTCATCATCAGCCTCGGATGCTTCAACGAGCACTCGAGGGATTTGATAACCGCTAGCGTCGAGGACGAGCGCCGGCGCGATCACGACTCCCGGGGAGACGGGAATGCCCTGCAATTGGACCATCATGATGGATGATCGCCATGGTTAGACTGAACCGTCCTGCGAAACAGCATCGACCGAACCATCAGCTGATGGTTCGGCATCTGAATCTTCGGGCGGAAATCCCGATGAAATCAGATCAGCGACTTTCGCGATCGCCAACTCCGCGTCGGAACCTTCCACTTCGATCTGTAGATCACAACCTTGTTCTGCGCCCAAAGTCATTAGTGAAAGGATGCTCTTCGCATCGACCATTTCAGAGTTTTTGCCGATGAGGATGTTCGATTCGAACTGCGAAGCCAGACGGACCAATTGATCCGCAGGTCGCAGATGAACGCCCTCGGGGTTGACGACGGTAACGGTTCGGACCAGTGGCGTGGTCATTAACCCGAGACGAATTGGTTATCGTCTGCCTCTTGGAGCAATTGCTGGATATCTGCCGCGGTCTTGCTTTGCTTCAGGAAGCGACAGAACGTGTCATCGCGAAGTTGGCGTGAGATGTTCTCAAGCGCCCGCAGATGGTCTCCGGGTCGATCAGGAGGACTGATCAACAGGAAGAACAACTGAACCGGTTCGCCGTCGAGCGATTCAAAGTCAACACCCGCCTCGGAGACGCCCACCGTGCCAACCAACTTGGTCGCACTGGGGTGCTTCGTATGAGGAACGGCAACGCCACGGCCGATGCCGGTGCTGCCGAGTTCTTCGCGTTTCATGATGGCCGCGATGATGTCTTCGGTTTGATCCGCTTGGATCTCACCGGCATCGGCGAGCGAGCGAACGAGTTCTTCGATAACGGCTTGCTTTGTCTGCGATTGCAGCTCCGCACGAATAGCCGACTCGGTGATAAAGTCAGAAAACTTCATGACTAGGGAGAAGTCCTTGTTGTAGTGATGTTCGTCGAAAGACGACGAGATGGGCTGCGAGGCAACTGTCCAAAAAGACAGGCCCAGCGTCAGGCATCTGGTTCGCCAACGACGGTGTCAATGTGTTTGTGTCCGGTGGCTCGATGGCCAGTTTTTTTGTCTTTGAGCCGGCGTAACTGCTGTTCGGCTTTGGGAATAGCGGTATCGACGGCCGCCAAAACTGTCGACGCATTTGCGTGAGCGACAATGTCCTCACTGCCTTCGACGGAAACAACGATTTCCACCTCGGGATGGTCTTGCGACTGCAAATCAACGGTCACTTCAATGGCATTGGTTCGATCGTAGAGTCGTCGAAGTTTCTCGACCTTTTCGACCAAAAGCGTTTGATCGCCATTTTGAAGCTCGCCATGGCGGGCCGACACATTGACTTGCATCGAATACAGACCTCCGGGTGAATCGATAGGCCACTTGATTGCTGACAGAAAAGATTGCCAGCCGTGGCTCTTTAATATCGTACCACCCAGCTCCTAGCACAGGAATAAGACTCGGAGTAATTCTGGCGTGGGCACTGCCCAGATAGTGGGGCTTTTGGTATTCTCCCGCCCTTGAATTCACTGTTTTCGCGACTCTAAACCCCCCCACAATATGGCCCGCCAGGTCGTTTCTCGAAAAGCTAAAGCGGCAGAAGCCGAAGCTATTGAACGTGCAATCGCCGAGAAGAAGGCGAAGAAGAGCTCACGCAAGACCAAGAAAACCGCGGCTGATGCTCGTTTGCGGCTGTATTGGGGTGTTTTTAGTCAAAGTATGAAGCGAGTAGCCGTCTTTGAATTCGATCAGAAGGGCGAGGCGGACAAGCGAGCCGTTGAGCTCAGTAAAGGTGGCAAAAGCCCCCATTTTGTCCAGCGAGTCAAAGAACAAATTTCGGAAGTTTGAGTTCATGTTGGGCACTGGGCGACTGATCGCTTTTGGTTTGGTTCTCGGGGTCACAACGATGTTGCCTGGGGCAATTTGTGCTCAAAACAAGACGGTCGACGAGGCATTTGAAAAAGCCGAGTTTGTTTCCGGTGGTGAGCTCAAGGCTTTGCCGCCATTGAAATATCGAATTCTGCGTCCCGAGAAAGTTTCCGAGGACGCTCAGTATCCGCTCGTGCTGTTTCTGCACGGGGCCGGGGAGCGTGGAGGCGATAACCAGGCACAATTGAAGCATGCTGCTGGCGAATTCCTTGCCCGAAGGTCGGAGTAT
>JBCCKZ010000519.1:0-4665 GCA_039027135.1 Planctomycetota bacterium | reverse complement strand
CGCGTCCCACCAATGGATTGTGAACGTTGTAATACCAAAACGAAATCATGAATGGATCATCCGCTTGGTAACCATTGATGAATTCAACCGTTTCATCGGTCAGTTGGTCGGTCAGGTAACCGTCTGGTTCCTGTTCGAATACGTTCGAGTTTTTGAAGAACGGCGATTTGTAAGATTTGGGGTGTCCCCAATTGGTTGTGCCAATCTGACGATCAAAGCCTTGATGAATGGGATGAAAGGGTTCGTGCCCCAAGTGCCATTTACCAACGAAGAGGTTGTAGTACCCAAGATCCTTCAATGCCTCGGCATAGGTTTGATGCTCCAAAGGCAACCAATTGCGACACGGAAACTGCGCGGGATCGCTGGCCAGGAGATTGAACTCCACTTTCGTTCTTCCAAACGAATCAAAATCCGGATGTTTGGGACTAGTGGGAATATGTCGTACCATCCGCAAACGAGCGGGATGCAAACCGGTCAGTAGCGTGGCTCGACTTGGACTGCATGTTGGGCTCGCTACGTAAGCCTGAGTAAAGTCGAGACTCTCGGAAGCAAGCTTGTCGATATTCGGCGTCTCGAACATCTCATTGCGATAGCCTAGATCTGCCCAACCCAAGTCATCGACAAACAATAACACGATATTTGGTTTTTTGGTGACCGCATTGGCATCCGCCAAAACGTTCTGGGCAATGAACAATGCCGCTATCACTATCGTGACCGCTCGCAACGCCGGCCTACTTAAAAACATCAACAATCCTCAATATTGAAATCCAATCGTGTTACCGGTGGTCAATTGCAAAGTAATCCAACTTCAAAAACTGTGCCATGGCCTGAGCTTCGGCTTCAATGCCTTGCCGAAAGGCTCTCGATCGCGGTTGCCTAGTAGCGTACCCGACTTCCACCTCGAGTGTTCGATCGATCACGTTGGCATTCGCCCAGCCGATCACTTCATCGCGCCAGAGAACCGGCATAGCGTAGTATCCTCGCTCACGCTTTGAAGCTGGGACATAGGCCTCGAATCGATAGCTCCATCCCCAGAGCTTTTCGAATCTTTCACGATCACGTATGAGAGGATCGAACGGTGCTAAAATCCTCACGCGATCCTCGATTGTGTCATCGCTCCAGGACTCCCCTTCCCAGAGGTAGTTCACGCCATCAACGACGACCTCCGATAGCAATCCACTATCAATGAGTGAATCCAACGTCGCAACCCGATCTAAACGTGATGGCAGCAGGTGATTTTGACTCCTTAGCTCGGAGATTAAGAACGACTTCGTCGTGGGCCCAAAGACCTTCGCTGTCTCCATCGCAAGGTACCGATATCTATCACTTGAACTACCGATCATGGTGCTAGAGTCCCGAGGCAATTGATAGACCCGGAGCCCATTCTCTCGGCGGCTCACCCGCAGTCGTCCGAGCGCATGAAGCTTTTCAAGGATCCGTTTGGTTTGCCTTGAAGTACCTCCCCAGGCGTTCGTGACCGATTTGCGGCCAAATTGTTTTTCCAAATCACGCGGATGGAGATCCTTCACTTCCCCCACAGCCTTCAATACTGCGAGCTCCAGCTTGGATAGCCTCCCTACTTTCTTGCGACCTAGCCTCTGCCAAATGTCCGGGGTCATGAATCCGTAGGCGAACAAATAGCCTTCTTCTGCCTCCAAATTTGGGAACTCATCTTCCAATTGGCCGGCTAGGTAATCCTCAACCCGATGCCTGAGGATTAAGTCCTGCGCTCGTGCAGGCGATCGAATCGGATCTGCCTGGACAAATTTCATTTGCCGAATCGCGTCGGCGAGACTTCGGTACTGAGT
Source organism: Planctomycetota bacterium (assembly GCA_039027135.1). GTDB lineage: Bacteria > Planctomycetota > Planctomycetia > Pirellulales > Pirellulaceae > Rubripirellula. The sequence goes on along the minus strand of JBCCKZ010000519.1, from coordinate 2,857 downwards.
AAAAGTTCCCGAGACAACACGACGACGAAATTCATTCAGTTCCAAAAGAACAACTCGCCTATTCGACTTGTTGATTTAACCAAAACTCTAAACGTCTCTGACATCATGGGGGCGACACTCAACGAGAGCACAGCGACTCCATCACCTAAGTTCAGGCTTCCCACATCGGATTGACGTGAATTAACTTCCAGGAGCCATCTTCGAGTGTGTAAGTGGCTCCGTCCATTCCCCGCCCCGATTCCGGTGCATTTATCAAACCGAAGTCGATCACGACGGTTTGCCAATCAATCCAATCTTTAAAATGAACGTAGAAGAACGGAAAACCATTTGCCTTACTGATCATCGGCTCGATCCCGGTCACACCGACTTCTTCCATGAACTCTGATGAGGGAGCTGTCAGGCCCGCCGAATGAGGCCGACCAATGCCAATGAATAGTCCCGGCTCTGACAAATAGACATCCGATTCAAATCCCTGCCAATCTTGGAATTCATCAAAATACTCTTCTTCCTGTGAAGCGTGCATGACTTGATCTTGGTAATCCAAAAGAAGGTTGCGTACCAAAGAAACCTCAAGTTCCCTGCAGTGCCTCCGCCAGGCATATAGATAAATTGGAATCCCAAAGACCAAAGCGGCTACAAACGAAAAATAGGCCAAGACGCCCATCCGCGGGCTGAAAGAAAGCCTAGGAATCATTCGAACCATCATTTCGAGCGGTTCCTTCACTGCGACAGGTTTCATTGCAAAGTTAACAATGTATCGAAGGCGGTCGCCATTCGAAGTCTCGAAACACATCCATTGAAGTACTTAGCACCACTTCCAAAATCACGATTCTCCCGCCATAGCAATCTCCATTCGATCCAGGATCATAGCTAGACCGCTACCAAGCTATTCCATTCCCCAAAGCATAGACGGCAAAGCCCACGCCCTCAATTTGACAAAATTCTCTTTTTGCGAGGCGGTTCTTGGCAGTTGTCGCAACGAGTCCTTCAAGACCATCATTTCAAGAGGATTGGAGCTGTTTTGATGCCACGAAAAAGAGCCCTTCTGACCTGCCTACTCGGAGCGGCTTGCTGCTGTGGAATCGCCCTTTTTGCCGCCAAACCTCCAGGTGATCGCCCAGCGGCTTTATTGCTAGCGGAATTCGATGCCGACTCAAGCGGCTGGCTCAACGAGACGGAGCGTCAGGCTGCCAGAACTCAGCTTGGTTCTGGGATGGGCATGAATCTCGACATTCATGGAATTGCCACTCGATTAGCCCATGGTGGCCTATCGATGCCCGGAACGGCCGATGGACAGCTGGTCGAAAAAGACTCAGTGCAACCAATCGATGGCGATCTCTACGATACGAGCGTGCTAAGAACGATCTTCATCGATTTTCAGAGCGATGATTGGGAAAACGAACTCGAATCATTCCATAACACCGATGTCGAGGTTCCAGCAACCTTAACGGTTGATGGTGAAATGCTCCCCAACTGTGGAATCCGCTTTCGCGGTGCATCCTCTTACAGCCACGTGTCCGCTGGCTACAAACGATCCCTCAACGTGTCGATTGACATGGCTGACAAAGACCAACGCTTGAAGGGATACAAGACACTCAATCTACTCAACGGACACGGAGACGAATCCCTAATGAGTACCGTGTTGTACTCGCGAATCGCAAGAAACTATCTCCCCACACCAAAGGCAAACTTTGTACGCGTCGTGATCAATGGCGAGAACTGGGGCATCTACACCAACGTCGAGCAGTTCAACAAAGATTTCCTCAAGTCAAACTTTGGAACCAAAAAAGGAGCCAGATGGAAAGTGCATGGCTCACCACGAGGCGGCGGCGGGCTGGATTATCGAGGCGAGAATCCCGTCTCCTACGAACATCCTTATGAACAAAAGTCCGGTGGTGTCGAAGCCACCACAAAACTCATCGATCTATGCCGCATTCTCGATCAAACTTCCGCTGATGAACTACCGTCAAAGCTCGAACCGATCTGTGATGTGGGAGGGCTACTTTGGTTCTTGGCTCTTGATGTTGGATTGATGAATGGAGATGGATACTGGATCCGCGCGAGCGACTACAGTATTTATTTGGACAAGGATGACAAGTTTCATTTCATCCCCCACGACATGAATGAAGCCTTTCGACCCGCTCGAGGCGGTGGCGGTCGAAAACGGGGTGGAATGCTTACGGGACTCGGAATCGATTTTGATCTCGGCAATTGGATGGGAGGCGGACCTGGCCGCGATCACCGGTCACGCGATGGCAAAGGCAAGAAGAACCAATCAGCGAGACCAGATGCACATGGTGGCCAATCTTGGGAACTTGATCCCTTCATCGCAACCGACGATTACGACAAACCGCTTTACAGCAAAGTCTTGGCCGTGCCCAAATACCGCCAGCAATTTCTGTCTAACCTGCGGACGCTTGCCAGTGACTCGTTGGACTGGAACGACTTGTCAGCCTTCGTCGCTCAACAACGAGAGCTAATCGACCAGACCTTCAAGAACGAAACTCACAAACTAAGCTCTTATGAGCAATTCATAGCCCTGACATCCGATTCTGATTCCGAATCCGAGTTTCCCAGCCCGGAAGCGAGACGACGCCCTCGTGGCCCGATCCCACTCAAGGACTTCTTTCTGGGTCGCCAAAAATACCTCTTGGAATACGAAGATCCAACGGCTACCGCACTACCGTAGACAGGGAAGGGCATTACTCAAGATTCGCGCGTTTCGCTTTAGCTCGGGCAATTTCACCCGCCAACGCGATCTGCCTTGGATCTCCGTTGGCACCGATACGAATAAATTCAACCTTCTCAAGCGAACGCACAAATTCAATGATGCCTTCAACTGACGTACCTGGACCAT
>JBCCKZ010000518.1:0-4676 GCA_039027135.1 Planctomycetota bacterium | reverse complement strand
CGTGTGACGACTGCCTTTGCATCTTGGCTCAAAGAGTGGGCCCAAGCGTGAGGATAGCCCGCAAACTGAATGGTCTTCAAATGCTTCAGATCTCTAGACCAATAGTCGATTTGGATCTGGTTGGACCGCTCAGCATTCCAAGAAGACGTCGTGAAGGTACCGTTCGCGGCAACCGAAATATCGAGTGCCCGCCGGGGCCCGCTGCTCGGCAGCCAGTAGACCGCGAGGATTAGCCCTGGAAAAGCCAATAGCAAACCGATAGCGGTCAAGAACCGTGTTCTCGTAATTCTTGTGCAAAGCAACCGCGTGGACCGAACATTGACGTTGGCAACGGTGTCGTCATTCAATTGTTTCGCCACGAGTAAATTTAGTTAGAGCACCGAAATTGATGGGTGTGGGACGATCATCGGTCCCTATTTATACTCCTGGCCGGGATCGCATCGCGTTTAATTTCAATTGAGTCATCACCTTGAGTAAGCAGTCTGTAGGTATCGTTGGTTGGCGGGGCATGGTTGGCAGTGTCCTGATGGGTCGGATGCGTGAAGAGAACGACTTCGAGAATATCAATCCCGTCTTTCTCTCCACCTCGCAGGTGGGCCAACCTTCGCCAGATATCGGTCGTGATCTACCGCCGCTCGGTGACGCCACTGACATTGAAACGCTAAAAAAGCTTGATGTCATCATTAGCTGCCAGGGCGGAAGCTACACCAAACAAGTGCATGGACCGCTTCGACAAAGTGGCTGGTCAGGTTACTGGATCGATGCGGCTTCAACGCTACGCATGAACGATGACAGCCTCATCATTTTGGATCCCATTAACGGTGATGTCATCAAGCAAGGGCTTTCGACTGGGATCAAGGACTTCATCGGCGGAAACTGCACGGTGTCACTGATGCTGATGTCCGTCGGTGGCCTGTTTAATGAAGGCCTCGTTGAATGGGTCTCCGCGATGACCTATCAAGCAGCCAGCGGTGCCGGTGCAGCTAACATGCGAGAGCTGATTTCGCAAATGGGAACGATTCGCGATTCCGCCGGAACACAGCTGGCAGATCCCGCATCTGCGATTCTCGACATTGATCGTGGCGTCACCGAGCACCTTCGGTCGGATTCGATACCGATCGAGAAGTTCGGCGCCCCGCTCGCTGGAAGCCTGCTTCCCTGGATCGATTCTGAAGTAGAAGACGGACAAAGTCGCGAAGAGTGGAAGGGCATGGTCGAGACAAACAAGATTCTTGGACGCACAGAAAACCCGACCCCTGTTGATGGCACCTGTGTACGCATCGGAGCGATGCGATGTCACTCCCAAGCCTTGACGATCAAGCTATCCAAGGATGTTCCGATGGGTGACATTGAGTCCGTCATCTCGGCGAGCAATCCATGGGCGAAAGTCATCGAAAATCGAAAGGACGCAACCATTGAGCAACTCACACCAACCGCGGTCAGCGGAACACTCGATACGCCAGTTGGGCGGCTTCGCAAGATGAAGATGGGTGGTGACTTTTTGAACGCGTTCACCGTCGGCGATCAATTGCTTTGGGGTGCCGCCGAGCCACTACGAAGGATGCTTGTTCTGCTTCGCCAAGACCAAGACTAGGAGAGAGCTGAAGGGCCTAATCGATGCTTTGGCATGTCCGCGGGATTTAATCCGCAAACGTAAGATCGTGATCGTTCTCAGATTCGTGGCGGCGGTACTTGTGCTTCGCGAAGAAGTACCTGCAATCCCTTTCCAAGCCAACCGAGCACGAGCACCTATGCACCCGGTACGAAGACGACGTCGAAGTGGTATAGGGGTACTCGAGGCGTCACGCAGCTACCCCATTCGGCCCATTCGTTAAGTGTCACTTTTTAGCGGTTCCAAAGTTCTTGGGAACAAGCCAAAGTAAAAAGCAACCGCCAAAGACCGTTGAAAGCGACTCCCCAAGAGTCCACCACCACGGCAATGCGGCCATAGCATCGACAACGATCTGCATCGATCCAAAAGCAATCGCCATCCAAGCCAAAGGCCGGAGCAAAATTGAACGCGGCTTGATGTCGGCGGCGATCCACCAAAAAAGCACACCGACGAATCCATACAAGAGCGATAAGTGCCTCGCCAGATAAACCGGGATTTCTCCTCCAGGAAACTCCAAGCCAAGGAACTCCGTGGTTTCAACCATCCACTTGCGAGGCATCAAAGCAGCTCCAAAGGCCGACATGGTTCCGAGAGCAAACCAACGGACCAATGTCGTCAATCGCTTGGGTGTGATTGATCTAACCGATGAATTCAAAAGGGCGCCTCGTCATCGGCATCACCGTCCATCCAGTCCCAATCAGAATCATCAATATCGATGTCGCCATCATCGATATCCTCGGGGCCTTCCCCTCGATACAAGAGCGTTTCGGGGGGCGTATCACCGTCGCTGGGAACGAGTCTTATTGTCTGCCGAGGCGGGTCGGCTAGACCATCATGACATTCCATCACCGTCCACGTTGATCCGTCTGGGCCATCGACCGTGTCGCCCTCCGTGAGGTCGCTCTCAACGTCCTCAATCATCCGATGCGTCCAAGCTCGCAACATCGCCTCGATATCTCCACTTCCATATCGGTCCGTCTTGAAAACTGCCTCCAGATCGGGAATCTCAACCTGTCCGTTGCCAACGGTATCCATCAACGTCCAATCATCTTCAATCTCAAACAGACGGACGTTCATCCAAGCCTTGATGGGCACTGAATCCTTGACCCAGGCTTCATTCAAAAGTGTCCGCAACGAATCTGAGTCTTTGAGTACCTCTCCACCGGGGTTGAAATAAGCGATCGATGCTGGAATCTCGAGTACCGTGGAAATCGCTCGCGCGAGAACACGAAGCTCCTCGGACGGATCGTATTGCTCTTCGATCATCTCGCGAGTATCGAGGATCATCTCGATGTCATCGCTATCACTATCCGACTCATCTTGCTTAGCGGGGTCGCCCACCGGAGGCACCATCGGATAACCGATCAGCAACCTGACGTGCGCTGTATGCTGAGAAGCCTGCGGCGAAACGTCAGGCACGATCCAAGAACGCTCGACCGCTCGTTGAAGGCATCCCGGAAAGGCAAGCGGGCCGTAGAGTCCTAGAGACCAATCATGAAAAGCCTCCGGCTCTGCTTCGGGATCACCAAGCTCATCAGGCCAGGGTTGTTCGGATGCAACCACAATGAGATAGGCCGGACGCTCGATCTCTTCTGAAACGTCATCCTCTTCAGGAGATTCGAGCACATAAAGGGCCCCGTTCTCGCAGGGAGGTTCGTCGACAACCCGGCCAAAGAACACATCCAGCTTCTCACAAACCCGTTCCAACGCGACCGGCTTGTCCAGCAGAACCGAAACACCCTGGGTAAACAAATACTCAGCCATCGACGCTTCCATTCTCGAACCGGTTCAGGCAATAGCGGGGATTTTGTTTCACGAGTTTTGAAGTCTGTTGTTTCACAATCGTCGGGCAATTTTGATCAGTCAAAGAGGCTGCCTAATTTACCCGACAGGCCCCGCGATGCTAAGAACGGCACAATCGATACAACCGACGTAGTTTTTCGAGGTGAAAAAGTTGCCCCGACAGTGCAGCATCGCCGATCGATAAGGCAGTGGTAGCGTTTTGCTGAACGACCATGCCCACCCAAGACGATTTTATCCTGGGGTGGAGCTCGTCCCCTCATCTCAATATTTCGCTCGCAAGTCTTCAATGGGTCGCATCCAGTCTTCTGTCGGATTGATCACCGGGACCGATATCATCGGCACCGTCGATCAGTTGATGCGCATCAACGCCCAGCCACGTGATCGTCTAGTCGCTAGGACTCAGACACTGTCGTCCGAGCGCGCCGCGCTCGCTGAATTAACCGCGTCGGTTGTCGGGGTCCAGTTGTCGGGAAACCGTCTTGCCGATTCTTCGGTCTTCAGTCGCCGAAACACGACTTCCAGCAACGAGGCGGCAGTCTCTGTGCAGGCCGGTTCGGCCGCTGAGCTGGGACGGTACGAAGTCCGCACGCTTCAACTCGCCGGGACGCACACAATTCAATCTCGTCGAAGCTTCGCGAGTTCATCAGAAGCCCTCGGCCTTACCGGTCAGATTGAACTCACCAATGCGGGTTTCGTAGACGGTTCGGTTCCGTTGTCTGCACTTAATGACGGTTTGGGAATTGACGGTGGATCAATTCGCATTACCGACCGCTCGGGAGCATCGGCGGATATTGATCTCTCGGCCGCACAGACCATCGATGATGTTCTCACAGCCATCCGGGACGCGGAGATCGATGTTGACGCAACGACCCGAGATGGCCGAATCCAGTTGATTGACCAAACGGGGTCGACCACGTCGAATCTCAAGGTCGAACAGCTTGGCAACGATGAAACAGCCGCTGACCTTGGGCTCTTCGGAGTTGATGTTGCCGCGAATACCGCAGAAGGTATCGCGATCGATGAACTGGTTTCAATCGATGACGCAACGAGCACCTTGATTAGCCAAAGTGAAAACGGTGGTCAGGGGATTTCATTTTCAACGGGAAACGACCTCGCGATTCAGCTAGCCGACGGCACTCAACTTGACATTGATTTTGGAGATCCCAGCTCATCTTCATTCGGCGATCCCTCGCTCCAAGATCTCGTTGACCAACTCAACTTGGTTGATCCTGCAAAACTGTCTGTTACCGTTGATGCCGAT
>JBCCKZ010000517.1:0-4692 GCA_039027135.1 Planctomycetota bacterium | reverse complement strand
GTCCGCAAACATGCTACCCAATTAGCCGAAACTCGCTAGCGTCGGGTTTCGACGGGAAACGTGGGTTAGCGTTCGGTCGGTTGATAGGTGTTCGGATCGGCTCTTGATGTCATTTCGCAGGATCACTGAAACTTGCTGATTGAGCGAAAAAGAGATTTGAACCTTCGTCCTATCTTCCGTTGGTTTAGACGCATGGACGACGCACTAAAATTGAAATAGCTTGCGTTTCGAGCTTTTCTTTTCTTGGGCGGCCGCCCCTCCTTCTGTTTGTCGATGAACTCAGTCCATCTTCCCGCCGTGCTGAGTGATGCGTTGGAGTCCAACGAGCTATTTGTGCAGCGGTATCGTTTGCATTCGATCGTTGGTCAAGGCGGAATGGGCTTTGTGCTTGCGGCTGAAGACACGCGGCTTCGGAGACCTGCAGCCCTCAAGTTCATGAAACCAGAGTTCGCCAGGAGCCCCGAGGCACGAGAGATGTTCCTCCGCGAGGCTCGTGCCATGGCCGCCCTCGATCATGATCGCATCGTTCGAGTATTTGATGTTGGCGAATTTCGTTCGCTTCCCTTTTTGGCGATGGAACTATTGGAGGGCGAGTCGCTCGACCGCTTACTCCAACGAGGCTTTCCCTTCACCATTCGGCAGACGCTTCGACTCGGTTATCAGATCTCAGCAGGTTTGGCTGAAGCCCATAGGGCTGGTATTGTTCATCGGGATGTCAAACCTGCGAACGTTGTGTTGTTGATTCCCAAGGGCAACGTAAAACTTTTAGATTTCGGCTTGGCCAGGTCGAGTCAGCTCGCTGCCGAATGGACTTCTCAGCAAGCTGGTGCAACGTCGCCCGGAGAGGGGATCTCGGACGCTGTGCTAGTGGGGACGCCCGGTTACCTTTCGCCAGAGCAGGCTTCCGATCAACCGGTTGATGCACGAAGTGATGTTTATTCTCTTGGCGTTTTGCTCTATCGAATACTGGCTGGTCGTTTGCCTTTCGAAGCATCAACCCCAGCAGAGATTCTGGTTCAGCAGTTGACCGACAGTCCCAAGCCTTTTGCGGAGTTTAGCTCTCAGATTCCAAACTCGTTGTCATCACTCGTTGATGCCTGTTTGCAGCGAGAGCCTGCGAGGAGACCCACGTCGATGGAGCTTGTCAATGAAAGACTCCAGTCCATCTATTCGGGGTCTCAGAACTCGTCGACGATTACAAGTGCGGCATCCTTGATGGACCTGCAGGTTCAGCCGCGTCGCAATCGGAGTAGTGTAAAGAAGCAATCCTCCAAGAAAGTACTACCCAGGACACTACCGGTTGCTGGATTGGCGGGAGCTGGAGTCTTGGGGCTGGTTCTCCTTGTGGCGTATGCGATCGTTCGAACCGATCAGGAGCCAACAAAAGTTCGAGCTGCCAAAGCTGCATCGCCCGCCTCAAAGCCGAAGTTGGCTGATTCGCAAGACCGCCTTGCTTCGGCCAAGCGTCCCCTGATGGCCGAAAAGGTTGTTGCGCAAGAGCCAATCTTGATCTCCGACAAGTTGGCCTCCAATATTCCCGATGCGTTAAAGGATGCATTTCTTGTTCGAACCGGAACAGGCGAAGGGACGGATACCTATGTCGAAGATGGTTCATTGGAAGATTTCAGTCGCTTGTCTGTGTTGCGTTGCTCGAGGGCAAAACGCAGTGAGGGGATTCCACGTCGTCACACATTCCTTCGTTTTGATCTTTCAGACTTGGAAAACAAGAAAAAGCGAATCAGAGATGCCTATTTGCTTCTGACTTACAAGAAACGCTTCTTGGGGCAAGAGCCTGAATTCCGTCTGGATATCAATGCGTTACGTGACGATTCGCCGGATGCAAGGTGGCAACCGTCAGGGATGAATCGGATTAGAGCGGGCGCAACACCCGTCAAGATCCCTGAGATCGACTTGATACACGTCGGTTCCGCCACCGGAAAATACTCAGGCTGGTATGACGGACGTACGTCGCTCATGTTGCGTCATCGAAATGGAAAGCTGACTCGTTCGGTGATCGATGACACCGATGGCTTGCTAACAATTGCGATTTACAACTCTGGTGAGGGTGAAGGCGATGTTGAGGTTGAGCTATTTAGCCACGATGGTGGCCAGGAATTCTCGCCCTGTCTAGCGATTGTATTGGATGAAGAGGACTCCGATGTCGAGTGAAGAGTCGTCGATCTACGATACAAGTCGGAGTGATCTTCGCGAGATATCGACGCGTTGGTCGGCGATCAAAGATATCAATCGATTTGTGCTCAGGTATACCGATGCGATGTCGAGTCTGCTGAAGCTTGTCCTTGAAAATGAGGATGATTCCCGTGACGTCCTGCAAGGATTCTTGCTCAAGGTTGTTGAACGTGGTTTTCGGGATGATCTTCCAGAGAGTGGACGTTTTCGCGACTACCTTGCCCGGTCTTTGCGTAATGCGGCTATCGATCACTTTCGTTTGAAGAAGCCAACGCAGGCTAACGAAGATCATTTGGAGCAGATCGCATCGCAGTGGGAAGACCTCGATGCCCAGTGGCGCAAAGAATGGACGGAGTGCCTACTCGATCGGGCATGGCAACATTTGGAGCATCATCAATACGAAACGCCCAACAGCATCGCTTACGATTCATTGAAGCTTTCCGCGGCAAATCCAAAAATGTCTTCTGCTGAGTTGGCGGCAAAGCTAGCAGAAGACATAGGACGTCCTATTGAGGCGGCAGCCTTTCGGCAAAATCTGCATCGAGCTCGTCAGAGGTTCGCGTCATTGCTTGTTCAAGAAGTTCGTGAAACCCTTGAAGATCCATCAGAAGATCAGCTCAACGACGAGGTGAATTCGCTGGGCTTGCAGGCGTATTTGCAGAAGTATCGATAGTTGTCCATCCGGGTGAGCCGTATGGAAGAGCGTAGCGATGCCTCGAGTTCAGTGCTCAAGTGCCCGAGGGAGCGTTTGCCTCCCCCTTCGGCTCACGGATCGAGCATCGTGTGATGAGCCGTATGGAGGAGCTTCGCGATTCCTCGGGCATCGTTCATGAGACCCGAGGGGTCGTATGCCTCCCCCTTCGGCTCATTGTTCGAGCATCGTGTGATGAGCCGTATGGAGGAGCGTTGCGATTCCTCGGGCATCGTTGATGAGACCCGAGGGGTCGTTTGCCTCCCCCTTTCGGCTCATTGTTCTGAACTAGGAAAAATTCTTGCGAATGGCTGTCACAGATCAGATTGGGGATCGTGTGGTGAATGTACGAGGTGTGCATTTCACAGTGAATTGGGTGTTTGCCTTGTGCTTTCTCGTCCCGATAAACCTCTCTCTCACGGTTTCGAAATCTCATGATTTTGCCACGCCGAACGAACTACATTTGCCCAAAAAAAGCCGCTTCCAAACGTAATCGCAGGCGTTCGCTTCGTTTGCAGATGCTTGAGAGTCGACAGCTTATGGCTGCGTCTATCGAACCGCCCGCGACAGGGCCGGGCACTGTAACGGCTGATATCACTAACTTATCGGCTCCGATCATCGCTCAGAACCCCGGGGTTCTGAATGCGGTCGCCGATGATGGTAGAAGTGATGTAGAGAGCATTCAGGCGGCCGTTGATTGGCTCGCGATGCAATTGGAAGATCCATCGATTGATGTCGCTACCTTGTTCCTTCCCGCGGGAACCTATCACATTGATCAATCTATCGTAATCGACGCTGGAATCTCCATCGTGGGTGAGGGTATGGATCAAAGCGTTCTTACCCACACAAGCGACTACGAGTTCACAGGTCGTGATGTTACCGACAAGGAAGTTCAGGCAAACGCCGTCAATGAAGCTGGCTATCTATTGAATCTTGGAAAGAATGCCGATGGAACAATCGTTCGTGACATCGCCCTGAAAGGGCCTTCTGCACTGGGGGGATTGTTCGCATTCGATGCGGATGAGCTGGAAGTCAGAAATACTCGATTTGAATCATTCGTTTGGAGTGGTCTTCGCACGTTCAATATCGATGACTTCCAAGTGAGTGACAATGTGTTTGTAGACGCAGGCGGTCGAAAGGTCCGAGATGACGGAAGTCTTGGTGCGACCGGCGGCGGTATCTTCGCGACGTTTACTGCCGATGCTGATGTAGCCAACAATCGGTTTGAGTTAACCGATGAAGCCGGTGTGAACTACTTCGGTATCAAAGGTCGCAAGTGGACGGACTCTCGCATCCACCACAATACGATTGGCACCAATTTTTCGATCGAACTGCCGTTCGAAAACGATGCCGGTGTTGAGATCGACCACAACGATTTGAGTGGTGTGGTTTCAGTTCCCAAGTTTGCCGGCGGACCTGACTTGGCTCTGGGCGAGAGCTTCCATATCCACCACAACTATTTCAAGACGAGCTATGCGATCGAAGGGGCACGCAACGGATTGATTGTTGATAGCAATGTCTTTGAGTTTGATATCAACCAAGATGGCGGGAATCTCTTTGCAAACTTTGGCTCAACGGAAGTGACCGGATCGCTTAGCTTTACCAACAACCTCGTTGTCAACCCGGGGCGAGGGCTCATGTTCAACAACGGAGTTCAGAACGATTTTACTTTCGCAAACAACTTGGTAATCGGAAATCAGACTATCAATCCGAGGACCGAAGGAATGCTTGGTGTTCGCACGAGTGACAACCAAGGTAATGAGGTTGACTTCAGCACATGGCAAGTCGTCGACAACATGTTCGAGTTCAAT
>JBCCKZ010000516.1:0-4695 GCA_039027135.1 Planctomycetota bacterium | reverse complement strand
ATTGACGCCTCCCGGTCCTTCAGCCCAGCCCTCGGTGAGAGCCTTGTTTGATTCCTTAGGCCAGCGTCTGAGTTGGATCTCGTAGACTCCTTCGCGATCAACGTTCACGTTCCAGTATCCGCGGGCTGTTGCGGCGGAAAGACCACCTGGGTTGTCACAGTAGTCGCCCACCCAATCCTGCGAGTAAAGGATCATCGGATTGGAAGTCTCACTGCCGACGGTAATCCACCGACGACGATCAAAGAACGTTTTTGCTTCTGTGTACCATTCTTCGTAGTACTGCTTCATCTCGGCGAGCACATCGGGATGATTTGCGGCAACATTCTTTTTCTGCCCTGGATCGCGCCCGATATGATATAGCTCTAGCGGCCCGATTGGCTCATGCGGATTTCGGCCCTTCGAGGATTTCAAGAGACGCCATTGCTTCCACAACACAACGGCCGGATCCCATGGCTCACCTGACGCGCGGTATTGAACGACAATCTTTCTGTCGGGCAGCTCGGTGGAGGCGCCTTGGAGCAGGCCAGCGAGGCTCACGCCGTCAAAGGGCATTGGTGAATCAATTCTCTTCAAGCTGCACAATTCGACGAGGGTCGGCAGAAGATCCTGCACCTGGGTGAGTTCTTGGACGTCGGAATCATGCGCCAGTCCGCCTTTCGGCCAACGCACAAAAAGTGGGACGCGGTGGCCGCCCTCGTAGACGCTGGTCTTCTTTTCGCGCATGCCGCTATTGAAAATCTCCTTGGCCTGCGTACTCTGCGTTCCATTGTCGGACATGTAGATCAGCAGCGTGTCGTCGCGCAGTCCCTTCGCCTTTAAGAACGATTCCAACCTTCCGAGATTCTCATCCAGGTTGGCAATCATGCCGTAGAACTTGGACGGCATGGGATTGCCGTCATGCTTGCCCTCGTATCGCTTGGAGTACTTCTCGGCGCTGATGTCGGGAACATGCGGCGTGTTTGTCGGGAGATAACAGAAGAACGGCTTGTCTTCATGGCTCTGTTTCTCGATCCACTGCATCCCTTCGTTGAAGAAGATGTCGGTGCAATAACCCTCGTACCTTTTTTCCGTCCCGTTGTGATCCAAAATCGGATCGAAATACGCGCTCTTACGATTATCCCAGTGATCAGCCAGCGACGTTATTCCCCATGCGCGGTGATGGACCGTTTCCTGAAATCCACGGTCCTGCGGTCGGTGCGGGTAACTATCCCCCAAATGCCACTTTCCAAAGTGACCGGTCGCGTAGCCTGAATCAGCGAAGTAGTTGGCCATGGTCGGTATTTCTTGACGCATCATCGATCGGCCTTCGCAAACTGCCGTGCAACCGTTCCGCATCGCATCGATTCCCGTCATCAGTTGTCCGCGAGTCGGCGAACACATTGGGGCGACGTGAAAGTCCGTGAAACGCACACTCTCGTTTGCAAGGTGATCGAGGTGGGGCGTTTTCAAGACCGGGTTGCCGTGAAACGACACGTCGCCATATCCCTGATCGTCGGTGAGGATCAGGATCACATTGGGACGATCGCTCGCTACACAAAGCCCCGAGAACAAACAGAAAAGGAGTAGAAAGTGATGGATGAGAAGTTTCATAGGGGCTCGTGTTCTGAGATCGTCGTGTCGTGTTTCTCCAAGCTTGAAGGCCACAATCAGAACTGAATTTCCATCCAATCGCAAATCTTTTGGTTGGATGCTTTCATCACAGTCACGTTTTCCTGGTCAGGATTTTCTAGTTCGTCCAGTAATCCGTAACGGCGGGCCCGGTTGCGTTGATAGGCTCCGCAAAGATGGAAGCCAACGCATCCTGGATTCTTGAACAACGCCTCTAGCGTTTCAGCGTACCAATTCCCTTCGTTGCGAGTGAACTCCCCAGGCTTAGTGAGCCATTTCATTTTCGCAGCATCTGCCAGCAAGACTGGCTTGCCGGTCTGCTCGTGCCAATCGGCGAGATGCTCGACCGGTTTTTGGAAATCCTGGAAGGACAGGACGTCTATATAACGCTTCGCGGCATCTACTACTTCCATCGCGATGGGCGCATTGGCTTCGTAGCGATCGCCAAGCAATAGATGGTGTTTATCATAGCGACGGATCGCGTCATGGGTTGTCTTATAATAGCTCTCTGCCAGTTCGCTCAGTTCCTTTTTCCCCGCCTCTGTTTTGAGACGATCCGGATCAAAGATCGGACCTCTCCATTTGTTGTAAGGCCTGTCGTGAGTCCATGTCGGACAGTCGCTGTAGAAATAGCCGATGAGATTCCTCTCGTCGGCAAGCTCCGCGCAATGAGAACGTGCAACGTAGTCGACCCACTCCTTCCAATCTTCACTCCGATAGTCGTAGTGGACAGTATGCTGCTCCCATTGATGTGATTCGGTGAATGGGAGCAAGTGGCAATACGGCATGCCTAAAGCGCGATATTCGTCAACCGTGAAGGCGCGCGAGTGTCGCCACTGCCTGACAGACACTTCTTGCACCCAACCGACGGTGTTAAATCCCCATTCCTTCAAGTTTGGCGCAACCGATTCCTTGATCCAACGAATCGTGCTGCCGCCATACTTATCACGCCAGAGATCGATGTTTTCCGCGTATCGCAAGCTGGCCGGATCAATATGGTTTAGGCCCATCGTAAAGAACGGTTTCCCGTCGGGCGTAATGAACCACCAGTGATCTTTTCGTTTGCCTAGTGTAAAGAAACCGCTGGGCGACACCTGCGTTGTTTTTACTTCTGAAGCGGATACGCGGTTGAGCAAAGGCAACGCGGCCAAGCTGCTGCCAAACCCAAGGCTCCCGCTCAAGAAGCTCCTTCGTCTAAGGCCAGTCATATTCAATCCTTGCTCCGCACAAGGACCCGCAACTGATCCACACCCTGAAGAGGATTGACGTTGACGCTCAAGCCAACGGTCTTCATATCTTGAGAGATCGTCACTTCATCTGCTGTCCAACCTCCTCCCTTGCCTGGATCTGGATTCTCAAAACGAACGTTCGGCTCGAGGCCGCGAAACTGTTTGCTCGCCAACGGAAATCGCATTCCCTCGCGTCCGACAATCGAATCACTAATACCCAACTGACTTGCCTTGCAAACCAATCCGAGGATCTCCTGGTCAAATTTGATAACACCTCGAACTGGTGACGGTTGGGCTGATCTGAAGTGAAAGAGATAGCTGTCGACTTTCGTTCCTGCTGAAACGACCCGACCGGAGCCACCAAAGACGCGAAAATTACCAGGCGCGTCCAGCGTGACCGGAATCGCACGCTGAAGCAAAACACCACTTTGCTCCGGGATCACTTCAATCCATGAACTCGCTGAACGCCTGAGGTCCGCACTCGAGACCGTTTCCTTCAAACGGATGTTACCTTGCAGAAAGGTAAGGCTAAGTTCACTGCGTTGCCCATTTCCCAAGACTCCGCGAATGGACTGAACAGGGATTGCTTCTGAGGCCAGCTCGTCGACATCACTGGTCCTCCAACGGATCGCCTGCCCCTCCTCGACTCGAATACTATCGGCCGATCGATTGCTTGAATCCTCAAGCGGAAAGACCTCTACCAGACCATCAATGACGTGCACCTCGGTTTGACCGCCATCCTCAACCCTCAGCGCAAACTCGGTTCCCAAGTCAACGACTTCTGCTTCATCGGTCACGATCGTGAAGCCGATCGCTTCTTCAGGGATTCTCGCTACCAGATTGCCGGAAGACACATGCAGCAAGTCCGTGCTTTTCAACTCGAAAATTGAAGGTCCCCGAAGCTTGACGCGAGCGCCGCGGTTGAATTCCAATTCCACGATCCCAGCGTCCAAATAAAAGCTGCCTTTCTTGAGAAACGCGCCGGGTGTGGGATCGATATCACGCCAAATCGCATCAAGTGAAGTGACCAGTCGGGCTACTGGTATTCCCACATCTTCAGAAGCAATCGAATCCGGCATTTCTCGATCTAGGAGATGTCGCTGCGTTAACGCAAAAAGAGCGACGGCCGCCAGAGACGCGGCGGCTACAACAAAACCAGACAGAAAACTTTTTCGAGATGATTGCTTCGCCCCGATTTTGGCAATCGAAACGGCAGTCATCGGCTCAAGAATCTCGCCTCGTATCGCAGCCTCCCGATACCCGCCTTCCAGTGCAACTCGCGATCGATACAGCTTACGCAATTGCTGATTCTTCGCGAGCAAACCGTTCAGGATTTCGACATCATCTTGCGTCGCCTGTCCAAGAAGGTATCGATCAATGCGTTCTTGCGGCGTGATATCTTCTGTGGTCATGAAAGCTCAAGCCTCAGCTTTTGTTCAACACAACGAGACATTCTTGCACGAAGTCGGCCGATGATCTTGTAAAGCGAGTTTGGTGTCTTCCCGCCTTGCTCGGCTAGCCGAATCACAGCACCTGCCCCGCGATAAGGTGCCAGAATCAGTTCACGACGATCGGCCGGCAGCTCACCAAGACATTCCGCCAATGAGTGTTGAATAAGGATCAAGTCGTCCGACTCAGTTTCCGCCTCTTCTTCGCGAGCGATCAGTTCAAGCACTTCCTGATCGAGAACTAATCGGTCGCGACGCATCTTCGCGATCGCATTGAAGCACTTGTGACGAACGATGACTTTTCCCCACGGCAAAAAGCCGCTTTCGTCGCGAAGCCGCTGCCTGCTTTCCCACATCGTGATGCTGGCGTCCTGCAGCACATCATCCACACCGTTCCAGTCAGGCATGAT
>JBCCKZ010000515.1:0-4700 GCA_039027135.1 Planctomycetota bacterium | reverse complement strand
ATCTACAACCCGTGGCGGGCAATTGTTCAGTTCTCAGGATCGTTGATCATCCTAATGTTGGTGGACTGGCGTCTGATGGCGGGTGGTTTGTTACTGCTGCCGATTGTTTGGGTGACGCATCGAACTTGGATCAACCGAATCCGTCCGCTGTACCGGGATGTGCGACAACAACGTCAGTCGATCGACGCGGGAGCTACCGAGACCTTCGGGGGCATTCGTGTCGTGCGAACATTCTCGCGTAGTCGTAACGAAGCCTCTCGCTTTGTTCGAGAGGGTGACTTCCTCGTTCGGCAGCAACTGTTTACCTGGTGGTGGACACGAATTATCGAAACGATTTGGGAGGTGATTATTCCCATTGCGTCGACGGCGCTACTTCTTTACGGCGGCTATCAAATCATCCAGGAACAACTCACTCTCGGTGATTTGATGATGTTCTTGGTTTACCTGACGATGCTTCTGGACCCCATTGCGACTCTGGCAGCTAGCGCGGTCGCTTTCCAAAACAATCTTGCCGGGCTAGATCGAATATTGGACGTCTTGGAGACCGATGAAGAGCTTCCGTCTCTTGGGACTCCGGTGCGTTTGCGTGCCAGATCTTCAGCGGGAGTTCTGTCATTGAACGATATTTCATTCCGCTATCCGGGGACGGAGACGCTCGTGCTTCAAGACATTTCGTTGGATGTCTCCCAGGGCGAGACGATCGCACTTGTCGGGCGAAGCGGTTCCGGGAAGACGACACTGACCAATTTGATTGCTCGGTTTTACGACCCCACGCACGGGGCGATCATGCTTGACGGACAAGATGTTCGGTCGATTGAGTTGATGGATTATCGAAAGCTCTTCGGGATCGTCGAACAGGACATTTTTCTATTTGATGGAACGATACGAGACAACATCGGTTACGCCCGAAGGAATTGGACCGATGCGGAAGTCTTTGAGGCCGCCCAAGCTGCGGCAGCCCATGAATTCATCGAGAAGCTTGCTGATGGCTACGACAGCGTGATTGGAGAGCGAGGCGTCAAGCTCTCAGGCGGCCAACGCCAGCGGCTGGCGATCGCCCGTGCGATTCTGGCGGATCCGCAGATCTTGATACTCGACGAAGCAACCAGCAACCTCGACTCGGAAAGCGAGCGACTGATACAGCAATCGCTTGATCGTCTGCTGGCTGACCGAACGGCTTTCGTTATCGCACACCGTCTGAGCACAATCATGCGAGCGGATCGCATTGTGGTTCTGGATAGCGGTCGAGTGGTTGAAACCGGTACCCACGAAGATCTAATTACCCGTGGTGGCCGTTATCGTGAGATGGTCCATTTGCAAATTGATCAGCCCGATCGGCAGGTCGCTACTTAACGGGAAAAACATTTCATTCCCACGAAGACAAGAACTCGGAATAAATTCGGATAAGATATCGGGGTCCCCACCTCAATACCCTCCAGCCATGTTCCAGGTTTTATGACGCTGAGCCGTAGTCATAGGCAGTCCGCAACCACTGCTCGCCCGTCTCCGAAATTAGCGACTAGATTCGCTTCAATAATCGTTCTTATCTTCGCCGTATCAGGTACTGCTGCACACGCGGATTGGCCTCAATGGCGTGGCCCCAATCGTGATGGGCATTCGCCTGAAACCGGCTTGCTAAAGGCATGGCCAGAGGGTGGGCCCAAGCTCGCATGGTCGTACAAAGCATCTGGCACTGGCTATTCGGCATGTGCCGTCAGCGGCGGGCGGGTCTACACATTGGGAGCTCAAGGGGAAGATACGTTTTGCGTCTGCTTGGAATCAGAGAGCGGAAAGGAGTTATGGAAAACCAATGTTGGAAGGGCATCCGTTTTGGTCGACTACAATCTTGGCTGGGGTGGGGGCCCCCGAAGCACGCCGACGGTCGATGGCAATGATGTATTTGCCACGACGGATTTGGGAATCGTTTTCCGAATCAATCGGCAAACCGGCGAGCTGATTTGGAAAGCGGATCTTGTTGGCGACTTCAATGGAAAGGTTCCCACGTGGGGCTATAGCGATTCACCATTGATCGATGGTGATCGCGTCATCGTGACGCCCGGTGGAGATAACTTTATGGTCGCCCTCGATCGTTCCAGCGGAAAGAAAGTTTGGGGCAGTGTTGGGGTGTCGGAGATCGCCCAATACGTTTCAATCATGAAGGGAAAGGTGGACAACCAAGACTTCTACCTCACCGCTAACAAGTCTGGATTGCTCGCTGTTTCTCCGCTATCCGGTGAAAAACTCTTCGGCAATGATGCAACGGGCAATGACGTCGCCGTGGTCCCAACGCCGGTGATCTTTGGCGACTATGTCTACCACACCAGCGCCTACAACGCTGGGAATGTGTTACTAAGTCTCAAGGCTTCCGATTCGGGCATCGATTCGGAAGAGCTCTACCACGAAACCGGCAAGACCATGCTTAACCACCATGGTGGTGTTGTCTTGGTCGATGGTGTCATCTATGGAACCACAAAAGCCGAAAGTGGTGCGTGGATGGCACAAGACGTGATGACAGGTGAAGTTCTGTGGAGTCACAAAATTGGCAGGAACAAGAGTGGTTCGATTGCCTACGCGGATGGACGCTTGTATTGCTATAACGACCGTGACGGATCCTGCTATCTCGTTGAGCCGAGTCGCGATGGCTTTCAATCAAAGGGAAGCGTCGCTCTTCCTCAGCAGACTGATATTCCTCGCAACAAGGGTGCGATTTGGGCCCACCCGGTCGTGGCCGATGGAAAGCTCATCATTCGCGATCAAGATTTGATCTTCGCTTTTGACGTCTCAGAATAGATCTAGGCGGTTAAGGCGATAGATACCGGATCCAATTTCGGAATGTCTGGCCCGGTACAAAAGCTTTTGGCTGGCCATACCAGCCTTGCCCTAGCTGAACCGGGAAGGCTTGTTGCCCGAGTGTGAACAATGCGCCGGGGACGTTTGTTCCCGGTGCCGCTGGCAAGACGGGGTTGGGATTTGTAAAGGAAGGTGACGCGACCGCGGGCAGCTGAGCTGCGGGGCCTGTGAACGCGGGTGTACTTGTTGTGGGAACGTAATTGATAGGTGTGCAGCCGCCGGCCATCCAAGCTTGATAGGTGGGAGGCCTTGAGACGGCCGAGCAGTTACCAAGCGTCGCGAAGCCTTGATTGTTTGAAAGGCTTGGCGGCGCGATTGGAGCGTAGTCGTTCGATGGCAGTGCCTGGGAGACGCTTGGCGACGAAGGGGGAGGCAGTGTGCTCGCTTGGGGGATTTGATTGGAGATCGCAGGCGGCTGGCTCGGCAGTTGGCGAGGTGAAGTGGGCAATAGCGTCGCTGTATTGGGCAGCGACGAGCTGGGCAGCCCTGCGTTTGGCAATGCTGTGCTGGGTGGTAGAGACGGATTCAAGTCGTTCCGAGGAAGCGGTGCTGGTGTTGTTGGTGTGGCTAGTGAATCCGGCAGTTCGAACTGCGTAAGCCGGATGTTGGAGACGTTCGGCGATCCGTTCCTAGAGCGAACGATTTGGTTTTGTGCTGGGCGAAAAGCATCGACTGCTGATGGTGAGCCGAGCGGGCGCAGCTTAGCTGCAATGTCGGCTCGAACCGCAGTTGCCAGTTGCTGGGCGTCAGACTCAGCCGAGCCTAACACGGAGACTAGTGCAAGTAACACAGATAGTGTTCTTTTCATGCCGGCTGCCGACTATTGAAGAGGGAGGACGCAAAATCCTCTTGTAGCTAGGCAAAATTCTGGGTTGACGCAATATCAATCGAGCGTTGCTACGCACCCACGTTCCACTAGGAGGTGGGGCCTAGAACCGGCGGCACTCGGAAGCACTCTTCGTCAGACGAGGGTGCATTGGCCAACGCCTGTTCTCGCTCCAAAACAGGGCCAAGCTCATCAACTCTCCAATGATTATCGACTTCAACCGCGGTCGTCATCGGCTCAACGTCTTCAGTGTCTAGCTCGGAGAGCTTCTCAATGAAGCCGAGTATCTTTGTGAGCTTTGGCCTTACTGAACCAATTTCTTCGTCCGTCAACTCCAGCCTCGCAAGCAATGCAAGCTTACGAACGTCATCATCTCCCAACGACATCAGGCTTCCGCACCGCTGACATCGAATGGCTTGGTCTTCACCGTTTTTCTGACCATTCCGCTGCGAATGCACTGGACGCAGACTCGCATGGTTTTGCTTTGACCATTAGGAAGTGTTACGTGTACCTTCTGAAGGTTGGGCACGAATTTACGCCGTGTGATGCCCGTGATCTTAGTCCCGACACCACCGAGATATTTCGCCTTACCGCGTGTTTCAACACGATTGCCCATTTGGACTTTCTTTCCGCAGATTTCACATTGGCGTGCCATGGTGGGCTCCTCTCAGCATCTTTTCGAACGACTTATTTTGGCCCCGGAGTGTAGCGGAACGTGCACCAGCCGTGAAGGATGAAAAAAGCGGTCGAATAACGCCACTTCTCTTCAAGTTAACTGTGACGGCTGCCGAAAACGTGAACGGTCACCCTAACCGGCAAAGTTTAACAGGCTTGTAATATGGACATTTCACAGGCAATTCGACCTCTGACTAGGCTCGTTCGAACGAGCCTCTGTCTGGTTGTTGCAAGCTGCGCCATCACAATTAGCGGTTGTTCGACGTGGACTATGCCTTCATTAATGCCAGAATCAACCCCTCTATTGGGTTCCGCTAGCGTTCCTGCTCAAGCAACGGGTTCAATTCTT